>NZ_JAJSZC010000199.1:0-14821 GCF_036815105.1 Streptomyces sp. IBSBF 3136 | reverse complement strand
CCCTGCCCCTGCGCGGCCGTACCGCGCTCGTCACCGGCGTCAGCAGACGGGCCGGCATCGGGCACGCGGTGGCCCGGCGGCTGGCCGCGTACGGGGCGAGCGTCCACCTGCACCACCATGTGCCGCACGACGCCGCGATGCCCTGGGGCGCCGACAGCGTCGAGGCCGTCACCGGCTCCGTGCGCGAGGCGCTCGCCGACCCGGCGGCCCGGGTCACCTCCGGACCCGGCGACCTCTCCGACCCGGCCGCACCGGCCCGGCTGGTCNGGCGCTCGCCGACCCGGCGGCCCGGGTCACCTCCGGACCCGGCGACCTCTCCGACCCGGCCGCACCGGCCCGGCTGGTCGACGCCGTCGTGGCGGAGTTCGGCCGGCTCGACATCCTCGTCGCCAACCACGCCCTGAGCGGCTCCGACGGCACCCTGGACGAGATCGACGCGGCGATGCTGGACGCCCACTGGGCGGTCGACACCCGCTCGGTCCTGCTGCTCGTCCAGGCGTACGCCCGTGCGCGCGCCCGGCTCCCGCAGGGGACCCCGGGCGGGCGCGTGGTGATGATGACCTCAGGACAGGACATCGCGGGCGGGATGCCCGACGAGATCGCCTACGCCCTGCAGAAGGGCGCCCTGGCCTCCGTCACCCGCTCCCTGGCGACGGCCCTCGCCGGGCAGGGGATCACGGTGAACACCGTCAACCCCGGCCCGGTCGACACGGGGTACGCCACCGGGGCCGACCACGCGGCCGTGGCCGCCCGGTTCCCCGCCGGACGCTGGGGGCAGCCCGACGACCCGGCCCGGCTCATCGCGTGGCTGGCCACGGACGAGGCGGGCTGGGTCACCGGCGAGGTCGTCAACTCCGAGGGCGGGTTCCGGCGGGGGTGACCCGGCGGGATCAGAGCCGGGACAGCTCGTCCACCAGGTCGTCCAGGCCCAGCGAACCCTGCGACAGGGCCGCCATGTGCCACGCCTTCAGGTCGAAGGCGTCGCCGTGCCGCTCACGGGCGTTCGCACGGCCCAGCAGCCAGGCCCGCTCACCGAGCTTGTAGCCGATCGCCTGGCCGGGAATGGTCAGGTACCGGGTCAGCTCGCTCTCCACGAAGTCCGCCGGCCGGCTGCTGTGCGCGCCGAAGAACTCCTGCGCCAGCTCCGGCGTCCAGCGCTCCCCGGGGTGGAACGGCGAGTCCGCCGGGATCTCCAGCTCCAGGTGCATGCCGATGTCCACGATGACCCGGGCCGCCCGCATCATCTGCGCGTCCAGGTAGCCGAGGCGCACCTCGGCGTCGGTCAGGTAGCCCAGCTCGTCCATCAGGCGCTCCGCGTACAGCGCCCACCCCTCGGCGTTGGCACTGACCCCGCCGACGCCGGCCTGGTAGCGGGAGAGGTCCTCGGCCACGTGCGCCCACTGCGCGAGCTGGAGATGGTGGCCGGGCACACCCTCGTGGTACCAGGTCGACACCAGGTCGTACACCGGGAACCGGGTCAGGCCCATGGTCGGCAGCCAGGTCCGGCCGGGCCGGGAGAAGTCCTCCGAGGGAGGCGTGTAGTACGGGGCGGCGGCACCACCGGGCGGGGCGATGCGCGACTCCACCCGCCGCACCCGCTCGGCGAGTTCGAAGTGCGTGCCGTCCAGGTCCGCGATGGCCCGGTCCATCAGCCCCTGCAGCCACTCCCGCACCTCTTCGACACCCTCGATGTGCCGGCCGTGCTCGTCCAGGTGCGCGAGCGCCACCCACGGCGTCTCGGCGCCGGGCAGGATCTTCTCCGCCTCCTGCCGCATCTCGCCGAGGATCCGGTGGAACTCCGACCAGCCGTACGCGTACGCCTCGTCCAGGTCCAGGTCGGTGCCGTTGAAGTAGCGGGACCAGCGCGCGTACCGCTCGCGGCCCACCGTGTTCGGGGCGTCCTCGACCGCCGGCGCGTAGACGTCCCGCATCCAGTCGCGCAGCTCCGCGACGGCCGCGGTCGCCGTGCGCGCCGCGTCGTCCAGCTCGGCGCGGAGCGCGTCCGGACCGGCGGCGGCGAAGTCCTCGTACCAGCCACGGCCCTGGCCGTCGGTGTCCGACCACTCGGTGAGCTGCTCGACGAAGGTCGCCGTCGGCCGGGGCGCCGCGTACAGCTTGCGCTCCAGGCCCAGCTCGAGGGACTCCCGGTAGCCCGCGAGCGCGGCCGGCACCGCGCGCAGCCGCGCGGCGATCGCGCTCCAGTCCTCCTCGGTCTGCGCCGGCATCACGGTGAAGACGTCCCGCACCGAGTGGCCGGGCGTGTGCATGTTGCCGACCGCACGCAGGTGCTCGTCGGCGTCGTGCACGGCGAGTTCGGCGGTCAGCCGCTCGCGCAGCAGCCGGGCGCAGCGGCGCTCGACGTCGCTGTCCGCGCCGGGCTGCCGCTCCGCCTCGTCGAGCCGCGCGAGGGTGGCCCGCGCCAGCTCGGCCAGGGCCTCCTGGCCCCGCGGCGAGTAGTCGGGCAGCCTGCTCGAACTCTCCTTCACACCGAGGTAGGTACCGGTGACGGGGTCGACGGCGATGAGGTCGTCCACGTACGCGTCGGCGACCTGACGGGGCAGCGGGATCCGGATCTCAGACATGCCGCCCATCCTCGTACGGGGACGGCGGCCCCGTCACCCGCGTATCGCCGGATTCCGCTCAGGGCGTGGCCGGGGGCAGCAGCGGCCCGCAGTCCCACTGCTGGAAGATCAACCGGGTCTCCACCCGGGCCACTTCCCGGTGCGCCGTGAACTCGTCCAGCACCAGCCGCTGCAGATCGGTCATGTCCGCCACCGCCACGTGCACCAGGTAGTCGTCGGGGCCGGTCAGGTGGTACACGGTCCGCGACTCCGGCAGCGCGCGGATCCGGTCCACGAAGGGTCCCACCAGCTCCCGTCGATGCGGCCTGACCTGCACCGACAGCAGGGCTTCCAGACCGCGCCCCAGCTTCGCGGGATCCAGCCGCAGCTGGTGGCCGAGGATCACCCCGGAGCGGCGCAGCCGGGTCACCCGGTCCAGGCAGGTGGACGGCGCGACGCCCACCTGGGCGGCGAGATCGCGGTAGGTGGTCCGGGCGTCGTTCTGCAGAAGGCGCAGCAGATGGAGGTCCACCGGATCCAGTACGACAGATTCGGCCATTGGCCGAACGTAGCACGGTGTTCGATCCCCGTGAACCGTTCACTGTTCACTCTTCCGCCCATGGACACAGCGAGCACCGGTGCCTACGACGACGTACGCACCGCATCGAGAGCACTGGCCACCGAGGCCGTGCACGCCGGCCGCGACGATCTCGCCCGCCAGGGCCTGCACGCCCCGCCCATCGATCTGTCCACCACCTACCCCTCCTACGACAGCCGCGGGGAGGCCGCCCGCATCGACGCCTTCGCCACCGACGGTGCCGACCCGGACGGACCGCCGATCTACGGCCGCCTCGGCAACCCGACGGTCGCCCGCTTCGAGACCGCCCTGGCCCGGCTGGAGGGCACCGAGTCCGCCGTGGCCTTCGGCAGCGGCATGGCGGCGCTCAGCGCGGTCCTCCTCGCCCGTTCCGCCCTCGGCCTGCGCCACGTAGTGGCGGTACGGCCCCTGTACGGGTGCAGCGACCACCTGCTGACCGCCGGGCTCCTCGGCTCGGAGGTGACCTGGACCGACCCGGCCGGCATCGCCGACGCGCTGCGTCCCGACACCGGCCTGGTGATGGTCGAGTCCCCTGCCAACCCCACGCTCGCCGAGGTCGACCTGCGCGCCGTCGCCCACTCCTGCGGCCAGGTGCCGCTGCTGGCCGACAACACCTTCGCCACACCCGTCCTGCAGCGCCCCGCCGAACACGGCGCGCGTCTGGTGCTGCACAGCGCCACCAAGTACATCGGCGGCCACGGCGATGTACTGGCCGGAGTCGTCGCCTGCGACGAGGAGTTCGCCGGACAGCTTCGGAAGATACGTTTCGCCACGGGTGGTGTCCTGCACCCGCTGGCCGGCTACCTGCTGCTCAGGGGCCTGTCCACGCTGCCGGTACGGGTCCGGGCCGCCTCGGCGAGCGCCGCCGAACTCGCCGGCCGGCTCGCCGTCGACCGGCGCGTGACCCGCGTCCACTACCCGCGTCTGGGCGGCGCGATGGTCGCCTTCGAGGTGCACGGCGACCCGCACGAGGTGATCTCCCGGGTCGGGCTGATCACCCCGGCGGTGAGCCTGGGCAGCGTCGACACCCTCATCCAGCACCCGGCCTCCATCAGCCACCGCATCGTCGACGCCGACGACCGGCGCGGGGCCGGGGTGAGCGACAGACTGCTGCGGATGTCGGTGGGCCTGGAGGACGTCGACGACCTGTGGGCCGACCTCGATCACGCCCTGGGGGAGCGGACCCGCACGCCGGTACCGCTGCAAGAAGCCGTGCGCTGACGGGGTTGCGCACGAAGACGGCCCGGCGGGCACCCGCCGGGCCGTCCGCGGTCCGTCCGCCAGACCGTGGGCGTCGGCGGGCCGGGGCGGGGTCAGTCGCGGCGCCCCGCACCGCCGAGCCGCCGGCCGCTCGTGTCGTACGGCGGCAGCGCGGCCACCGACGTGGCGTCCAGGCGGGCGGTGATCACCAGGGTGCCCTCCTCGATCTGGTAGTCCAGGGGCAGCCCCAGACCGCGCATCGCGGCCACCATCCCGGTGTTGGACGCCTGCGTCACCGCGTACACGCTCTCGCAGCCGGCCTCCACCGCCATCGCCACCAGCCGGCCCAGCAGTTCGGCGCCGACCCCGCGCCGCTGCCAGGTGTCCTCGATCAGCAGGGCGACCTCCGTCTCGTCGCCGTCCCACAGCAGGTGACCGAGGCCGACGACGCGCCCCGAGGGGGTCTGAGCGGCCAGCGTCCGTCCGAAGCGAGGGCTGAGCAGGTGGTTCAGGTAGCGGTCCGCGTCGCCCACGGGTCCGTGGTACCGCATGTCGAGGGTGCGCTTCGAGCACCGCTCGTGCATCGCCCTGGCCGCCGCCAGGTCGCCGGTGTCCACCCGGCGCACCGTGATGTCGTTCCCCTCCGGCAGCGTCAGCACGTCCTGGGCGCTCGGGATGCGCGGTCCGAGCCGGCTGTCCAGCTCCACCAGGGCCCTGGCCCGCGCGAACTCGGTCGGCGTGAACGGCAGATACGGCCGCTCGACGGTGATCACGCCGCCCTCCGGCGCCCGCAGCCGCATGACGGTGTCCTCCAGGGCACCTTCCACCGGCACGGGCTCCGGTCCGCGGCCGCCGCCGGCCGGCTTCGCGGGCAGCGAGCGGATCGTGCACCGGCCCAGCAACTGCCGCAGGGTCAAAGGCAGTTCCGCCGGGTCCAGTGCGGTACGCGTGGCAAGACCGAGCACCCGGGTCGGCGCGTCCACCAGATCGTGGGCGTCGGCCCGCTCGATCCACGTGGACACGCCCCCGGCCAGCGAGACCGCCCGGGTGATCTCGTCCGCCGCCAGCGCCCGCGGCGCGCGCAGCAGGAACTCGTCGACCGTGCCGTCGGCCAGCGGGTGCGTCTGCAGGCTCAGGATGTCGACCCGCCGCCCGGCAAGCGCCGCGCAGAGCGCGGCCAGCGAGCCCGGCTCGTCCTTCACCGTCGTCCGCATCCGCCACAGCGTGCTCGCCGCGTCCCCGCCTCGCTCCGAAGGGTCCGCTTCCGGCGAGTGCCCGGCCGGCCGCCCCTCGGCGGCCGGCCGGGCGCCGGTATCACCGGAGGGCGGCGGTGCGTGCCCGTGGCGGCGGGCCCACCAGGTGTGGAAGCCCGCCGTCGCGGCCAGCGCCAGGGCCGAGATCACCAGCAGCGCCGGACCGTCGGGCCCGTGCCCGATCAGGTTCGCCACCGCGTCCGCCACCGCGACCGCGGTGAACAGCGCGGCGAGTTCGACGAGATCCCGCCGCCAGTGGTGCACGGGCCGTCCGTGCCGGGCCCGGTTCGCCTGAGACATGTCTGGAGTCATGCAGCCACTGTGAAGGAACGGTGTTGCGTGATCACGAACGTATTGTGACCGATGGGTAAAGCATGCTTCCGCCCTTTTGTTGGCATTTCCTCGGTCGAGGTGTGCAGTCGTCGCCGGTACGACGGCTGTCGCCGGGGTGAATCAGGCGGCCACCTCCTCTGCCAGCGCGTCCCGCAGCCGCCGCGCCTGGGCGACCAGGCGGGAGGAGCCGCGCCGGGCGGCGGCCGCCGCCAGCTGCGGCACCTCACCCTTCGCCCCGGACCGCTCGGCGCACTCCGCCGCCACCGCCAGCAGGTCCCCGAGGCCCCTGGCCGCCACCGCGGCAGCCTCAGGGCGGGCGCCCGCGAGACCGGCCAGGGGCACCGGCAGCACGTGCCGGAGCATCTCCCACATCGTCGCGTTCGCCCCGGCCGCCGCCGCCGTCCGCGCCGAGTCCGCCAGCCGCTGCGGCTTCACCGCGCCGCGCCCCACCAGCTCACCCAGATCCGAACCCAGCCGGGCCGCGTCCAGCTCCCCGCGGGCGGCGAGCACCAGCACGGCGTCCACGGCGGCGAGCCGGTCCTCCTGGTGCCGCGCACCGAGCCCGTACGCCACGCACAGGTGCACCGCCTCGCCCGCCTCGCCCCCGGACTCGGCCAGCAGCGGCAGGACGGCGGCGCCCCGGTCGTCGTCCACCGCCGTGCCCGACAGGTCGCCCAGCAGCCGCGCCGCGACCATCTCGCGCCGCTCCGGCAGCACGGCGAGCCAGTGCCGGCGTATCGCCCGGTCCCAGTGGGCGCAGTGCCGGCGGTCCGCGAACACCGACATCGGCCGGCCGAGCCGCTGGAACTCCTGCGGGAAACCGTCCTGCAGCTCGAGGAGTTCGGCCTGCTCCAGCAGGATCCGGACGCCCCTGGTGCGCCGTCCGGTCCGCGGGAGCGTGTTCACGGCGCCGAGCCAGCGCGCCAGCCGCGTCCCCTCCGGGGTGCCGAGCGCCCTGGCCCGCCGCGCCGCCCCCTCGGCGGCCGCACGGTCGTCCCGGCGCACCCGCAGCAGCGCCTGGGCGAAGTCGCTCGCGCCCACCCGGGCGTCCAGCCGCCGGTACTCGGCGAGACGGTCCACCAGTTCATCCGGCTCCAGCAGCCCCGTGCTCCAGGTGGGCGTGGCGAGGAGCAACGGCATCGGGTCCGTGCGCAGCCGGTAGGCCACCTCCCGCAACCGGGCGTCGAAGACCCGGGAGAGGCCGCTGTGCGCGCACTCGTGCTCGTTCGGCCCCCGCCGCATCGCCTCGCACAGGGTGGACGTGCTCACCGCGCCGTGCAAGGTCGCGAGAAGCAGCTCCAGGCCCTCCTGGGCGGTGAGCAGGCCGTAGCGGGTGTTGCCGAACAGGTCCTCCCGGCTGTACCAGTGCCGCTGCTCGGTCTGCGCCCACCAGCGGGTCGCGATCACCGGGGCGAGCGCCGCGCGCAGACCGTCCGGGTCCTGGTGGGTCTGCCGCACCAGACCGTCCAGCGCCCGCTCGAACGCGGCCACGTCCCCGTCGGAGGCCAGCAGCGCGCCCACCTCCTCGGCCACTTCCTCGGCCGTCCGGGGGGCGGGCGCCGACCGGACCGGCTCCGGGGCGGGCGGCAGCACCTCCTCGTACACCTCCTCGGCCGTGTCCGCGGCTACGCCCAGCACGGCGGCCGCCCGCGTGCGCAGCGCCGGGACGAGCTGGGGGAGCAGGCAGGCCAGCCGGTCGCGTGCCTCGGTGTCGTCCAGCCGCTTCGCGTGGCGCTCCACGAGCTTGAGCGCCCGCTCCTGCACCTCGGTGTCCTCGTGCCCGAACGCCTCGGCCACGACCGGCAGCAGCTCCGCCGTCGCCTCGGCGTCCCGGGACAGCACCTTGCCCAGCAGCACGAGCTGGGCCCGTACGAGCTTCTTCTCGGCGCGGAACAGCAGACCCTCGGAGGCCTCGGCCAGTTGGCGTGAGGCCAGCCCGCCGCCCAGCGCGAGACCGGCGAGCACCGCCTGGGCGTGGGAGGCGACGGGGGAGACCGCGTCACGGGCCAGCGCGGTCCAGTCGGGGATCCGCGCCCGCTGCTCCTCCCGGGTGAGCCCCAGCTCCGTCAGCAGCGGCAGGAAGACCCGGTGGTCGGTGGGGCCGCCGCCGCGCAGCAGCCGGGCGACACAGGCGTCGACCAGGTCCGCGCGGTCCAGCAGCCCCTCCCGGGCCAGGGCGGCCAGGGCGCACTGCCACGAGTCCGGCCCGTCACCGAACCACCAGCGGACGCCGCTGAGATCCGTGAGTGTGAACAGCCCGCCGACCAGCGGTGCCAGGTTCGGCTCGCGGCGCAGCCGGTCGACGAGGTCCCGGCACCGGCCGGCCCCGACGTGCCGGACCCAGCCGACCACATAGGGGTCGGTCACCGGAACCTCGCACCCCGACCGGGCCACCAGCCCGGCCATCAGGTCGTACGGTACGCCCGCGGACTCGGGCCGCCGGGCCAGCCGGTGTGCCACGTCGGCCAGCCAGCCGGTGTCCCGGCCCTCCAGCGCGCGCAGCAGCGCGTCGGTCGGCGCCTGGTTCCAGCGCAGGTCGCCCGCCGCGATCCAGGCGGCGGCCGCGGCCGCTCCGGTGTGGCAGGCCGCGCCGGCGAGGTGCAGCGCCGGAAGCACCTTCACCGACCGGTTCTCCCACGCCGGGACCTTCCGCAGCTCCTTGCGCAGCTCCTTCAACCCGGCCAGGCACGCCCGCCGTTCGGCGTCCGTCAGCCGCGCCGTCAGCCGCAGCGTCTGAGCCGTCCGCCCGGCCCGTACCGCCTCCATCAGCTCGTTCATCGCGCACCCCCACCGACGACCGCCGGCTCCGCGGCGGCGCCCCGCCGCACCATCCGTACCGCGAGCGCGTGCTTGCACGGTCCGCGTCCGCCCCGGTACTTCGCCCACCACAGGCAGCTGCACGTGAGCACCCCGGCCTCGTCCCGCACCCGGTGCGCGTGTCCGTCCTCGGCGGTCACCGTGGCGAGGTGACCGTCCAGGCCCACCGCGCCCGCCGCCACCAGCGCCCGCGCCGAGCGCAGCCGAGGATTGTGCTTCTCGACGCGCTCCGCGTCGTACGGCAGCTCCCGGTGGAAGTAGGCCGCCTCCGCCGTGTCGTAGCCCACGCGGCCCGAGGTGCCGAGGCGAACCAGGGCGGCCCGCACCCGCTCGGGCGTCAGACCCGACGACGCGGCGAGGTCGGCCACGTCGACGCGGGGCTCCCACGCCAGCAGCACGGCGATCAGCTCCGCGTCCTCAGCGCTCTCCTCGGTGGCGAGGGCGTCCAGGACACCGCCCTCGCCGGAGAAGCCGCGCGAGGCGTCCGGCGACAGGGTGAGCGTCAGCCGCATGCCGGGCAGGACCACCTCCCAGGCGGCGGCAGCGGCGGCCGCGGCGCCGACCGCCGGGCCGTACACCCGCAGGGCCGTCGCGTGCCGCAGCACGCGCTGCAGCGCCGCCAGCCGCTCGGGACCCGGCAGGCACACCGCGCCCGGCACCGGCCGCGTCGTCGGCCGCAGTCCGCGGCCCACCGGCACCACCCAGCGCGGCCCGGCGGCGGACCGCCGCGCCCCGCCCGCCCGCGGCAGCCCGCGCAGGAACCGCACCGCCTCGTCCGCGGGCAGCTCCGCCCGCAGGTCGAACCCGGCCGCTATGACCTGGGCCTCGGCGAAGCCGCGCAGCCACCGGTCGGGCAGCGGGACCTTCTTCTCCACCACCGGGCCGTCCAGCGTGGTGACCGCCAGCTCGTCCGGACCGACGCGCAGATGCAGCGGGTCGTCCGAGCCGATCCGGGACAGCGCCTCGCGCAGCGGGTTGTTGACGTCGACGTTCGTCGTGCCGTGCCCCACCTCGCCGCCGTCGAGACCCGGGGTGAGGACGTCAAGTCGGGCGTACACCCCGCCGCAGCCGGAGAAGGACTCGAAGCGCAGCCGGTCGCCGTTGCCCGTCACGACCGGGTCGAGCGAGGCGCGCAGCTGCGGCTGGTAGTAGCGCGCGGCCGCCACGTCGGCCACCGCCAGCAGCGCCGCGGCGGCGACCTGAGGCGAGGTCACGAAGCCCGAGAAGAACCGCGGATGGTCCTGGAAACCCGTGGGCGTCGCGCCCCGGGACGTCTCCAGCCCGAGGTGGCGCCCGTCCGCCGCGGACTCGAGTGCGGAGGGTCGGCGATAGGCCACGGCCTGCAGTGATCGCGTCATGGAAAAACCGTAGAGGCGACCACTGACAATCGGCCTGACCTGCGAAAACGCCCTTCAGGCTGGGGAGTTGGCGGCCGGGGCGCCCACGGCGGCCGGGGCCGCGCACCGGGGGATGACGCCGGTGCGCGGCACGGCTTCGAGCGTACGGGACCCGCCGCCCCTCCGGGGTGCTACTGCCCGACCAGGCCGGGTCGCAGCGTCCGCGTGAACAGCACCGAGCCGTCCTGCTCGCGCAGCCGTACCGTCAGCTCGCCGCTGCCGCCGTCGATGTCGACCTCGCCGAAGAACTGGTAACCGCCGGCGGGCGAGACGTTCGACGCGGTCGGCGCCTTGACGAACACCCGCTCGGGACCGAACGTGCCGTCCAGCGCGCTGGCCGGGAAGGCACCGGCGTTCAGCGGCCCGGAGACGAACTCCCAGAACGGCTCGAAGTCGGTGAACGCCGCCCGCGACGGCTGGTAGTGCTGGGCCGAGGTGTGGTGCACGTCCGCCGTCAGCCACACGGTGCCGGTGATCCGCCGGTGCTTGACGAACCTCAGCAGCTCGGCGATCTGCAGCTCACGGCCGAGCGGCGCCCCCGGGTCGCCCTGCGCCACCGCCTCGAAGTTCGGCCGGCCCTCCGTCGTGTCGGGCACGACGAGACCGATCGGCATGTCGGCGGCGATCACCTTCCACACCGCACGCGAGCGGGACAGCTCACGCTTGAGCCACTCCAGCTGCTCCCGGCCCATGATGCCCTGCGGGTCGACGGTCTGGTCGTCGGGGGAGTTGGCGTTGCGGTAGGTCCGCATGTCCAGCACGAACACGTCCAGCAGCGGGCCCTGGCGCAGCACGCGGTGGACACGGCCCTCCTTGGCGCCCCGGCGCAGCGTGGAGATCGGAAAGTACTCGCCGAACGCCCGCCGGGCGCGGGCCGCGAGCACGTCGACGCTCTTCTCGGTGTACCGGGTGTCCGTGGTGGCGATCACCTCGCCCGGGTACCAGTTGTTGCGGACCTCGTGGTCGTCCCACTGGATGACGGAGGGCACCTGGGCGTTGAACCGGCGCAGGTTCGCGTCCAGCAGGTTGTAGCGGAAGTTGCCCCGGAAGTCCGCGAGGGTCTCGGCGACCTTCGCCTTCTCCTCGGTGGTGACGTTCCGCCAGGTGCCGCCGTCCGGCAGGGCCTGGGTGGCGGCGATCGGGCCGTCCGCGTAGATGTTGTCGCCGCTGCACAGGAAGAAGTCCGGATCGAGCTTCGCCATCGCCTCGTAGATGCGGTAGCCGCCCCGGTCGGGGTTGATGCCCCAGCCCTGGCCGGCCAGGTCACCCGACCACAGGAACCGCACACCGTCCCGGCGCCGCCGGGAGACGGTGCGGAAGGTGCCGGTCACGGGCTCGCCGGTACGGCGCGGGTCGTCCGGGTCCGCGAGCAGGACGCGGTAGTGGATCTGCTCACCGGAGGGCAGGCCGTGCAGCCGGGTGGTGCCGGTGAAGTCCGTGCCTGCGCCCAGCAGCGGGCCCTGCCAGCGGCGCGGGGCGCGGAACGACTCGGTGGCCGACGTCTCCACGATCATCCGGGCCGGGCGGTCGGCGCGTACCCACACCAGGCCCGAATCGGCGGTCACGTCGCCCGTCTGCACGCCCCAGCCGGCCTCGGGGCGACCGGAGCGGGCGAACGCCGGCGCGGCGCCGAGGCCCACGGGCAGGGTCAGGGCCGCCGACGCGGCGAGGGAGCCGCGCAGCACGCTGCGGCGGCCGGGGAACGGACGGTCTGACATGGCTGCTCCTCCAGGGACATGATCCGGCCGGTGTGCACAGCCACACCTACTGGCGCGCCGAGGCGGGCACGCGAACCGCGGGTGAACTTCAGGCCCTACGGCCCGGACCGGCAGGTCGGCGCCGTCGCCATCAGCCCGATCCCCGCCCGGATCCGGGCGGGCGGCAGATGCGCGTACCCCAGTACCAGCCGCACACCGCGGGCACCGGTACGCGCGTGCGTGCAGGCGCTCAGCGGCCGTACGGCGACCCCGGCGGCACCGGCCCGTTCCAGGAAGCCGCCTTCCGGACCGTACCGTTCGGGAAGCTCCACCACGGCGTGCAGGCCCGCGGCGATCCCGGAGACCCGGGCCTCGGGGAAGTGCTCGGACAGCGCGGCCACCAGGGTGTCGCGCCGTTCCCGGTAGGCCCGCTGGCAGCAGCGCAACTGCCGGTCGTAGTCGCCGCGTTCCAGGAACCGCGCGAACACCGCCTGGTCGAGCGAGGGATGGCCGAGATCGGTGGTCCGCTTGCGCTCCACGACCTCCTCCGCCAGCGCCTCGGGCACCAGCAGCCAGCCGAGCCGCAGCCCGGGGGCGAGGGACTTGCTGACCGACCCCAGGTAGGCGACGTGGTCGGGATCAAGCCCCTGGAGCGCGCCCACGGGCGCCCGGTCGTAGCGGAAGTCCCCGTCGTAGTCGTCCTCCAGCACCAGGCCGTCCACCGACCGGGCCCATTCGAGCAGTCCGGTGCGCCGGGCCGCCGAGAAGGCGATGCCCGTCGGGTACTGGTGGGCGGGCGTCGTCGCCACGGCCCGGGCACCGGACGCGAACAGCGGCTCCAGCGCGAGGCCCTCCTCGTCCAGCGGCAGGGGAACGGCGCGCAGGCCGCTCGCGCCGTAGAGGGCTCCGTGCTGCGGGCTGCCCGGGTCCTCGACGCCGATCGTGCGCAGCCCGCGCGCGTGCAGGACGCCGCCGAGCAGGCTGGCCGCCTGGGCGACGCCGGAGGCCACGACGATCCGCTCCGGATCGGCGACCACGCCCCGGCGGCGGGTCAGCAGCTCGGCCAGCGCGGTGCGCAGCCCGGGCAGTCCGCGCGGATCCGGGTAGCCGAGGTCATGGTGCGGCAGCCCGGCCAGCACCGCGCGCTGCGCCGCGGCCCAGGCGGCCCGCGGGAACAGCGACAGGTCCGGTGTGCCCGGCACGAAGTCGATCCGGGCGCCCGGGGAGCGAGGAGCGCAGTCACGCGCGCGTGACGGGGCCGCCCGGACCGCGTCCCCCACCCAGGTGCCCGCCCCACGGCCGCTGCGCAGATATCCCTCGGCGACCAGCTGCTCGTACGCCTCCGTGACCAGGCCCCGTGACACGCCGAGGTCGGCGGCCAGGTCGCGGCTGGAGGGCAGGCGGGTGCCGGACACCAGCCGGCCCGCCCGGATCGCCTCCCGCAGGGCCGCCTGGAGGGCACGGCCGCGCGCGCGTGCCGGCGCCGAGACGGCCGGCAGCAGCAGCTCCCACGCGGCGGAACCCGCGAGCCCGGCCGGATTGGTCCCCGATGACGTCATGGAAGTGGACCTTAAACCGGGCCACCGCGCTGCCTAGCGTCACCGCCATGAAAGCCACCGCGACAGCCACGAGGCCGAAGGCCGCCCCCGTGAAGAACACCGTGCACAACGACCCGGTCCGCGGAGCGCTCCTCGCCGCGCTCGCCTGCGTGCTGGTCGGCGGGTCCTTCACCGCCAACAGCGTCCTGGCCGACTATCCGTACGCCGGGGGCCAGTTCCTCCGCTACGGCCTGGCCTTCGCGCTGCTCGCCCCGTTCGCCGGACGGGACGGGGCCCGGCGCGTGCGCGCGCTCGGCGCCGCCCGGTGGGTGCGCCTGGCGCTGCTGGCGGCCGTCGGCATGGTCGGGTTCAACCTGGCCGTCCTCGCCGCCGAACGGGGCGCCGAACCCGCGGTCCCCGGGGTGTTCGTCGGCTGCGCCCCGGTCGTGGTGGCGGTCCTCGGCCCACTGCTCGACGGGCGCCGCCCCCGGCCGGTGGTGCTCCACGGAGCCGCGCTCGTCGCCGTCGGCGCCTTCACCGTGCAGGGCTGGGGCCGTACGGACGCCGCCGGGATCGCCTTCTCGCTGTGCGCGCTCGGCGGTGAGGTGGGGTTCGCGGTGCTCGCCGTGCCGGTGCTGCGGCCGCTCGGACCGCTGACGCTGTCCGCGACGGTGTGCGCCGTGGCCGCCCTGGAGGCCGCGCTCGTCGGCGCGATCGCGGACGGTGGGGCGTGGCTGCGGCTTCCCGGCGCCGCGGAGGGCGCCGCGCTGCTGTGGCAGGCGGTGGTCGTCACCGTCGTCGGCTTCGTGTGCTGGTACCGGGGGATGCAGCGGCTCGGCGCGGAGCGCGCCACGCTCTTCTCCGGGCTCATCCCGGTGGCCGCCGCCTGCACCGCCCCGCTCGTCGGCACCGGCTCCTACGGTCCGGCGCAGGCCGTCGGCAGCGTCCTGGTCGGCACCGGGGTCGCCCTGGGCTCGGGCGCGCTGAACACCCTCGGCGCACACCGGCGTGCCCCGAACCGCCGCGCGAGCTCCCCGCGGCCCCCGGTACGCCAGGGGCAGGCGGCCGGTGCCGGGCGACCGGAACCCCGCGAGCCCGCCGGCAGTTCGGACAGCGAGGTCCCGCACCCCGCCCCGCCTCCACCGGCGGCCACCCACCCGTCAGCGGGCCCCTGAGCGTCAGCGTCCCGCATCCGTCGCCGGGCCCGCGTCCGCCGGCGGCTGCACGTCTGTCGGTGGACGGGCATCCGTTGGCGGCACCTGTCGGCGTCCCGCATCCACCAGTGGGCCCGCACACCGACCCGCGTCCGCCGGCGGCCACCCACCCGTCAGCGAGGCCCTGAGCGTCGGTGCCCCGCATCCGTCAGCGGGCTCACACCCCGCCCCGCCTCCACCGGCGGCCACCCACCCGTCAGCGGGCCCCTGAGC
>NZ_JAJSZC010000198.1:0-15716 GCF_036815105.1 Streptomyces sp. IBSBF 3136 | reverse complement strand
CGCCGACACCACGTCCCCGCCGCCCGCCCCCGCCCAGGCGTTGGACCAGTACTCCCGGGTGTCGGCCCAGTAGCGCGCACGCTGGAAGGGGTGGGTCGGGAGGTCGTCGACATGCCATCCCGGGTGGAGGGCGGTGAAGTCGACGTCGGTGCCGCGTGCGTGCAGCTCGCCCAGAGCGGTCAGGAGCGAGTACGACTCCTCCCGGTCCCGGCGCTGACTCGCCACGGCGTATGCCTCGGCGGGGANGTGCAGCTCGCCCAGAGCGGTCAGGAGCGAGTACGACTCCTCCCGGTCCCGGCGCTGACTCGCCACGGCGTATGCCTCGGCGGGGAGGGTGTCCTCGGCCATGGCGGCCAGGACGGTGTCCGGGCCGAGTTCGAGGAACTTGGTCGCGCCTTGACCGGAGAGGGTGGTGAGGGCGTCGGCGAAGCGGACGGGCTCCCGCACCTGGCGGACCCAGTAGTGCGGCTGACGCAGGTCGTCGGTGGCCGGCCGGCCGGTGAGGGTCGAGATCAGCGGGATGCGCGGGATGGCGTAGGACAGTTGGGCGGCGACCTCGTGGAAGTCGGCCAGCATCGGGTTCATCAGCGGGGAGTGGAACGCGTGGCTGACACGCAGACGCGTGACCTTGTGGTCCTGGAGACGCTCGATCGTCTCCGTCACCGCGTCCTCGGCGCCCGAAATCACCACNTGGAACGCGTGGCTGACACGCAGACGCGTGACCTTGTGGTCCTGGAGACGCTCGATCGTCTCCGTCACCGCGTCCTCGGCGCCCGAAATCACCACGGAGAGAGGGCCGTTGACGGCGGCGATCTCGACGCCGTCCACGAGGGCCGCGCGTACGACGGACTCCTCGGCGCGGACGGACGCCATCGCACCACCCGCAGGCAGCGCCTGCATCAAGCTCGCGCGCGCCGCGACCAGTCGAGCCGCATCCGGCAGCGACAGCACACCGGACACGTGCGCCGCGGCCAGCTCACCGATGGAATGCCCGGCCATGAAGTCGGGCTTCAGTCCTGCCGACTCCAGGAGACGGAACAGGGCCACCTCGAAGGCGAACAGACCAGGCTGCGCCCAGCCCGTCCGCTGCACCGCGTCCGCGTCCTCACCCCAGACGACCTCGNGCGCACCCTGCCCCGTGAACAGGAACGCCAACTTGCCCGCCACCCTGGGCAGCACGCCCACACCGGCCAGCCGCCGCAGCAGTTCCTCCCGGTCGGCGCCCATGACCACGGCCCGGTGATCGAACTGCCTGCGCGCGGCGAGCGTCCGCGCCACGTCCACCGGACGCAGTGACTCGTTCGCGGCGAGGTACGACCTGAGCTGATCGGCGTAAGCCGTCACCGCCTCGGGCGTCCTGCCCGACACCGCCCACGCGACCGGCCGCACGTCGTCCGCGCCGGGCGCCGACCCGACGGTCTGCGGTTCCTCCAGGATCACGTGCGCGTTCGTCCCGCTGATTCCGAACGACGAGACACCTGCCCGGCGCGGACGGCCTTCCGCCGCCCTCCATTCTCGGGCCTCGCTCAGCAGCCGCACCGCCCCGGCGGACCAGTCCACCCGTGTCGACGGCTCGTCCACGTGCAGGGAACGCGGCAGCACCCCATGCCGCATGGCCAGCACCATCTTCATGATCCCGGCTACGCCCGCCGCGGCCTGGGTGTGCCCGATGTTCGACTTGATGGAGCCAAGCCACAGCGGCCGGTCCTCCGGGCGGTCCTGGCCGTACGCGGCCAGCAGCGCCTGCGCCTCGATGGGGTCGCCCAGGACGGTCCCGGTGCCGTGCCCCTCCACCGCGTCGACGTCCGCGCCGGACAGCCCCGCCGAGGTGAGCGCCTGCCGGATGACCCGTTGCTGCGCAGGGCCGTTCGGCGCGGTGAAGCCGTTCGAGGCGCCGTCCTGGTTCACGGCCGAGCCTCGTACCACCGCGAGCACCGGGTGTCCGAGACGACGTGCGTCGGACAGTCGCTCCACCAGCAGCAGGCCGGCGCCCTCGGAGATTCCGGTGCCGTCGGCCGCCTCGGCGTAGGGCTTGCAACGGCCGTCGTGGGAGAGGGCGCGCTGTCTGCTGAACTCGACGAAGATCTCGGGGGTGGCCATGACGCTGGCGCCGCCGACCAGAGCGAGCGTGCACTCGCCGGAGCGCAGGGCGCGCGCCGCGAGGTGGAGGGCCACCAGGGAGGACGAGCAGGCCGTGTCGACGGTGACCGCCGGGCCCTCAAGGCCGAAGGTGTAGGACACCCGGCCGGACGCGTTGGCGCCGGTGCCGCTGTTGCCGGCGTAGTCGTGGTACATCAGGCCGGCGAAGACGCCGGTGGCGCTGCCGCGCAGCGTGGCGGGGTCGATGCCGGCGCGCTCGAACGCCTCCCAGGCGCACTCCAGGAGCAGGCGCTGCTGGGGGTCCATGGCGAGGGCTTCGTTGGGGCTGATGCCGAAGAACGCGGGGTCGAAGTCGGCGGCGTCATGGAGGAATCCGCCCTGGCGGGTGTAGCTCGTGCCGGGGCGTTCCGCGGTCGGGTCGTGGAGCTCGTCGACGTTCCAGCCGCGGTCGGCCGGGAAGGCGGAGACGGCGTCCACTCCGTCGGCGACGAGCCGCCACAGGTCCTCGGGGGAGCCGACTCCGCCGGGGAAGCGGCAGCTCATGGCCACGATGGCGATGGGGTCGGTGTCCGGGGCCGCCACGGCGCCGGACGTCCCGGAGGCCGCGGTCGTCCTCACGGTCGTGCCGGCGAGTTCGTCGAGCAGGAAGCGGGCGAGGGCGCCGGGGGACGGGTGGTCGAACGCGAGGGTCACCGGAAGTCGCAGGCCGAGTGTCCGGCCGAGGCGGTTGCGGAACTCGACGGCGGTCAGCGAGTCGAACCCCATGTCACGGAAGGCGCGGTCGGGGTCGATGTCGGAGGCGGTGGCGAAGCCGAGGACGACCGCGGCACGCTCCAGGACGAGGTCGAGCAGGGCCTGTTCCCGGTCGGCTTCGGGGAGGCCGGCGAGGAAGTCGGTGGCGGAGTCCGCGGTGGGCAGCGCGGCGGCGGTCCGGCGGGCACCGGGCACGAGGCCGCGGAA
This sequence comes from Streptomyces sp. IBSBF 3136, assembly GCF_036815105.1. Lineage (NCBI taxonomy): Bacteria > Bacillati > Actinomycetota > Actinomycetes > Kitasatosporales > Streptomycetaceae > Streptomyces > Streptomyces sp. IBSBF 3136. The sequence continues at coordinate 12,656 of NZ_JAJSZC010000198.1, read as the reverse complement.
GAGGGCGGGTAGTTCGGACTGTCCGCGCAGCGCGGCCAGGTCGAAGCGGGCGGGGAGCAGTACAGGTTCGGGGCGGGTCAGGGCGGCGTCGAACAGTGCCGTCCCTTCGTCGTCGGACAGGCCGATCATGCCGCTGCGGGTGATGCGGGCGCGGTCGTCCGTGCCGAGACCGCCGGTCATTCCGGTGCCCTGCGCCCAGAATCCCCAGGCCAGGGACTGTGCGGGGCGGCCCTGTGCCCGGCGGTGGGCGGCGAGGCCGTCGAGGAACGCGTTGGCGGCGGCGTAGTTGCCCTGTCCGGGCGAGCCGAGGGTGCCGGCCGCGCCGGAGAACAGGACGAACATGTCGACGTCGCCGACCAGTTCGTGCAGGTTGAGGGCCGCGTCGGCCTTGGGCCGGAGTACGGCGTCCAGGTGCCGCGGGGTCAGGGTGGTGAGGGTGCCGTCGGCGAGGACGCCGGCCGCGTGGACGATCCCGCGCAGTGGCCGGTCGGCGGGTACGGCGGCGAGTGCCTGGGCCAGGGCGTCGCGGTCGGCGGCGTCGCAGGCGGTGAACGTGACGGTGTGGGCGCCCAGTTCGACGAGCCGTGCACGCAGTTCGTCGGCGCCGGGGGTGTCGGGGCCGCGGCGGCCCAGGAGCAGCAGGTGCCGTACGCCGTACCGGGTGACCAGGTGCCGGGCGAGGAGTCCGCCGAGGGTGCCCGCTCCCCCGGTGATGGCAACGGTGGCGTCCGGGGCGAACGAAGGGTTGGTTTCCTCGTCGTCGGTGGGGGTCGCGGCGGGGACCCGGGCGATCCGGGCCGCGTAAAACTGCCCGGTGCGGAAGATGAGTTGGGGTTCTCCCGATGAGACGATCGCGGGCAGCGGGTCGGCGAGGGGGCCGTCCATGTCGGCCAGCAGGATCCGGCCGGGGTGCTCCGACTGCGCCGAGCGCACGAGGCCCCATACGGCGGCCCCGGCGAGGTCGGTGACGTCCTCGCCGTCCAGGGCGACCGCGCCCCGGGTGTGCACGAGGAGCATCGAGTCGGCGAAGCGGTCGTCGGTCAGCCAGGTCTGGAGAGCGGTGAGGACGCGGTGGGTGGCGGCGTGCACCGCGGCCCGGTCGCTGCCGGGTTCGAGGGTCAGGGTGACGACGTCCGGTGTCCCCGTGCCGGGCGCCCCGTCACGGATCGCCTCGCTCCGGACCGCGTCACCGCGGCCGGTGTCACTGCGGACTGTCTCGCCGCGGATCACCTCGTCCCAGGGGGCCGTGGTCACGGGCTCGCCCGGCCCGACGGTCACCGGTGTCCACGTGGGCCGGTACAGCGCGTCGTGGACGGGTCGCGTGCCGTCGGACCACTCGTCCGGTGCCGGCCGCAGGACGACCGAGGCGAGCGAGACGACCGGGGCGCCGGTCGGGTCGGCGGCCTCCAGCGCGATCTCGCCTCCTCGGAGCGCGGTGAGCCGGACCCGCAGGTGTGAGGCGCCGGAGGCGTGCAGGGTGAGACCGGAGAAGGCGAACGGCAGCAGGGCGCGCTCCGCGACGGCGCCGGTCAGGGCGCAGGCGTGCAGCGCGGCGTCGAGCAGGGCCGGGTGCAGACCGAAGGCGCGGTCCTGGTCGTCGGTGCCCTGGCCGGGGTCTGGCAGGGTGTCGGGCAGTCGTACCTCGGCGTACACGTCGTCACCCGCGCGCCAGACGGCGCGCAGGCCCTGGAAGACGGGACCGTAGCTCAGTCCGGTCTCGGCGAGTGCGGGGTAGAAGCCGTCGAGGTCCACGGGGCCGGCACCGGCGGGCGGCCACTCGGTGAAGGGGCCGGGGGCGGTGGCCGGTCCGGGGGTGAGCGGGCCGACGGCGGTGGCCGGTCCCGGGGTGAGCAGGCCGGTGGCGTGGCGGGTCCACGGTTCGTGTTCGGGGGCGTCCTCGGCCCGTGCGTAGACGTGTACGGGGCGTGCCCCGTCCTGGTCGGGGCCACCCACGACGACGTGCAGCTGGGTGCCGCTCGCGTCGTCGAGGAGGAGGGGTGCCTCGACGGTCAGTTCGGCCAGGACGGGGCAGCCGGTCTCGTCGCCGGCCCGTACGGCCAGTTCCACGAAGCCGGTGCCGGGGAACACGGCCGTGCCGAGCACGGTGTGGTCGGCGAGCCACGGCTGCGCGGCCGTGGACAGTCGGCCGGTGAGGATCACCCCGTCCGACGCGGGGGTGGTGACGACGGCGCCGAGCAGCGGGTGGCGGGCGGCGCGCAGACCGGCGCCGGTGACGTCGCGGCCGGTGTCCATCGTGACGTCCAGCCAGTACCGGGTGTGCCGGAAGGGGTAGGTGGGCAGGTCGGTGCGGCGGCCGCCGGGGCAGGTACGGGACCAGTCGACCGCGACGCCGTGCACGTGGGCCTCGGCGAGCGAGGACAGGAACCGGTCGAGGCCGCCGTCGTCGCGGCGCAGGGTGCCGGTGACGGTCGCGGGCGCTCCGGCGTCGGCGAAGGTCTCCTCCATGGCGAGCTTGAGCACGGGGTGGGCGCTGGTCTCGACGAACACGTCGAAGCCCGCCTCGGCCAGGGCTCGGGCGGTGTCGGCGAAGCGGACGGTCTGCCGCAGGTTGCGGTACCAGTACTCGGCGTCGAGTGCGGTGGTGTCGAGGAGGCCGCCGGTCACGGTGGAGTGGAAGGGCACCTCGCCACGGCGGGGCCGGATCGGCGCGAGGAGTTCCAGGAGCCGGTCGCGGATGCCTTCTACGTAGTGGGAGTGGGAGGCGTAGTCGACCGGGATCATGCGGGCGCGGACGCCGGAGTCGGTCAGGTCGGCGCGGAGCCGTTCCAGCGCGTCGGGCTCGCCGCAGACGACGACGGAGCCGGGGCCGTTGACCGCGGCGAGGGACAGACCGTCGAGGTCGCGAAGGCGGGCTTCGGCTTCCTCGGCGGACAGGGCCACGGACATCATTCCGCCGAGTCCGGCGAGTCGCTCGGCGATGAGGCGGCTGCGCAGGGCGACCACGCGGGCGCCGTCGTCGAGAGTCAGCCCGCCGGCCACGCAGGCCGCGGCGATCTCGCCCTGCGAGTGGCCGATCACGGCGCTCGGCTCGACGCCGTGTGCGCGCCAGAGACGCGCGAGGGAGACCATTACGGCCCACAGGGCCGGCTGCACCACGTCCACGGCGTCGAGCGTGGGCGCGTCCGGTGCGCCCCGCAGGACGTCGAGCAGGTCCCAGTCGACGAAGGGGCGCAGCGCTTCGGCGCATTCGGTCAGGCGTCGTCCGAACTCCTCGGAGGAGTCGAGCAGTTCTACGGCCATGCCGGGCCACTGGGAGCCCTGGCCTGGGAAGACGAAGGCGATCTGCGAGCCGGTGCGTGCGGTGCCCTGGATGACGTTCGCCGCTTCGCGGTGCCTGGCGAGTGCGGTGAGTCCGGCGACCAGTTCGGTGGTGTCCGCGCCGACCACGACGGCGCGGTGGCCGAGTGCCGCGCGCGTCGTGGCCAGCGAGAACGCGATGTCGGCGGAGGCGACCGGGCCTACTGATCCGGTCTCTCGGCCGGTCACGAAGTCGGCCAGTCGTGCCGCCGCCGCAGCGAGCGCGTCGCCGTCGTTCGCGGAGAGGGGCCACGCGTGGGCGGCGGCCGCGGCGTGCTCGGCGCGCAATGAGACGGGCGAGGCGCCCTGCGGCCCTGCTTCGGCTTCGGCTTCGGCTTCGGCTTCGGCTTCGGCTTCGAGGATGACGTGGGCGTTGGTGCCGCTCACCCCGAACGAGGACACGGCCGCGCGCCGGGGGTGTTCGCGGTCCGGCCAGGGCTGGGCGTCCGTCAGCAGCCGTACCGCGCCGGCCGTCCAGTCGACTTTAGTGGACGGTTCCGTCACGTGCAGGGTGCGCGGCAGGACGCCGTGCCGCAGGGCCATGACCATCTTGATGACGCCGCCGACGCCCGCCGCGGCCTGGGCGTGGCCGAAGTTCGACTTCAGCGAGCCGAGCCAGAGCGGCTGATCGGGGGTCCGGCCCTGACCGTAGGTGGCCAGCAGGGCCTGCGCCTCGATGGGGTCGCCCAGGGTGGTGCCGGTGCCGTGTCCCTCGACCGCGTCGACCTGTGCGGCGGGCAGTCGCGCGTCGTCCAGGGCCTGGCGGATGACGTGCTGCTGGGCCGGGCCGCTGGGTGCGGTGAGCCCGTTGCTCGCGCCGTCCTGGTTGACGGCGCTGCCCCGGATCACGGCGAGTACGTCGTGGCCGTTGCGCCGTGCGTCGGAGAGCCGTTCCAGCAGCAGTACGCCGGCGCCCTCGGCCCAGCCGGTGCCGTCGGCGGTGTCGGAGTACGCCTTGCAGCGGCCGTCGGGGGCCAGTCCGCGCTGGCGGCTGAAGGCCACGAACGGCGCGGGTGTGCACATCACCATCACGCCGCCGGCCAGTGCCATCGTGCACTCGCGCCGGCGCAGTGCCTGTACGGCGAGGTGCAGCGCCACGAGTGAGGAGGAGCAGGCGGTGTCGACGGTGAGGGTGGGGCCCTCAAGGCCGAGGGTGTAGGCGACGCGGCCGGAGATCACCGCTGAGGCGGCCGCGGTGCCGAGGTAGGCCTCGGCCGCGTCGGGGGCGGCGTTGAGGAGATCACCGTAGTCCTGGTAACCGGAGCCGGTGAAGACGCCGATCGGCCCGCCGCGTACGGCGTCGGGGGCGATGCCCGCCCGTTCCAGCACTTCCCAGGACACTTCCAGCATCAGCCGCTGCTGCGGGTCCATGACGACGGCTTCGCGCGGGGAGATGCCGAACAGGCCGGCGTCGAAGCCGGTGGCGTCGTAGAGGAATCCGCCCTCGGCGACGTAGCTGGTGCCCTGCCGGTCGGCCTCGGCGGACAGCAGCCGGTCCAGGGGCCAGCCCCGGTCGTCGGGCAGTGGCCCGACGGCGTCGACGCCGTCCGCGACGAGGTCCCACAGCGCCTCGGGGGTGCGGACTCCACCGGGGTAGCGGCAGGCCATGGAGACGATGGCGATCGGGTCGTGCGCGGCGGCGCGGGCGTCCTGGAGTTGCTGCTTGGTCTGCGCGAGGTCGGCCGTCACCCGTCGCAGGTAGTCGAGAAGCTTCTTGTCCTCGGCCATCTCACTGTCCTCATCTGCCGGTTCGGGTGCGCGGGTTCAGCCGTTCAGTCCGAGTTGGTTGTCGATGAACTCGAAGAGTTCGTCGGCCGTGGCGTCCTCACGGAGGCGGCCGCCGTCCGTGTCGGCCGCCTCCGCCGCCGCGAGCAGCGTGCGCAGCCGGGCGGCGACGCGGTGCCGCTCGATCTCCTCGGCGGGCAGTGCGGCGACGGCGGCCTCCAGCCGGTCGAGGTCACCGAGCAGCCGCGCCGCGCCGGTGGGCGGTGCGAGCAGCGTGCCGAGGTGTTCGGCGACGGCGGCCGGGGTGGCGTGGTCGAAGACCAGGGTGGCCGGGAGGTCGAGGCCGGTCTCTTCGGCCAGCCTGAGCTTCAGGTCGGTGGCGGCCACGGAGTCGAAACCCAGGTCGGAGAATGCCTTCGCGGGTTCCAGCGTCTGGGGGTCGTCGTAGCCGAGCAGGGCGGCCACATGGGTGCGGACGAGGTCGAGCACCTCGCGGCTCTGCTGGGCGGGCGGCAGTCCGGCCAGCCGGTCGGCCAGGGTGGACGACGTCTCGGCGGTTCCGGCGCCGGTCCCGGTGGCCGCCGCTTCGGGCATGGCGTCGAGCAGGGGGCGCCGGCGAGCCATCGTGAAGACGGGGGCGAAGCGGGTCCAGTCGATGTCGGCGACCACGAGGTGGTGTTCGCGGTGTGCGAGGGCCTGGCGCAGCGCGGCGACGGCCAGGGCGGGCCGCATGGGCGGGGCACCGAGCCGCCGCATCCCCGCGGCGAGTTCGGCGTCGACCATGCCGCCGTCCCAGGAGCCCCACGCGATCGAGGTGGCCGTCAGGCCCCGGGCCCGGCGATCCGCGGCGAGCGCGTCGAGGTAGGCGTTTGCGGCGCCGTAGCCCGCCTGCCCGGCGCTGCCCCATACCGCGGCGCCCGAGGAGAACAGCACGAACGCGTCGAGGGGTGTTCCGGCGAGCAGTTCGTCGAGGTGTGCGGCGCCCCGCACCTTGGCGGAGGCCAGGTCGGCGAGTTCGTCGAGGCTGAGTTCGGCCGGTGGTGCCATCCGTTGCATGGCGCCGGCCGCGTGTACGACGGCGGTCAGCGGGCGGTGGGCCGGGACGCCGTCCAGCAGGGTGCGGAGTGCGTCGCGGTCGGACACGTCACAGGCGGCCACGGTGACTTCGGTGCCCATCGCGGTCAACTCGGCCGCCAGTTCCCGGACTCCCGGGGCCCGGGCGCCCCGCCGGCCGGCCAGCAGCAGGTGGGCGGCGCCCGACTCGGCCATGAGGCGGGCGACATGGGCGCCGAGTCCGCCGGTGCCTCCGGTGATCAGTACCGTGCCGGTGGACCGCCACGGGCTCGCCGGGGCCCCTTCGAGCGGTGCCCGGAGCATACGGCGGGCGAACACTCCGGCCGGGCGGACGGCGACGTGGTCCTCGGGTCCGGTACCGGGCGCGGAGGCGTCCCCGGTCCCGGCCAGCAGCAGGCACATCCTCCGCAGTACGTCGGAGTCCGCGTCGGGAGCGGGGCCGGCCGGGAGGTCGATCAGGCCGCCCCAGGTGTCCGGGAGGTCCAGTGCGAGGCCGGTGCCCAGGCCGTGCAGCATGGCCTGGCGGGGGTCCGGCCGTTCCATGTCGTGGACGGCGACCGCGCCGACGGTCGCGCACCACAGGGGGACGGCCACGGCGGCGTCCCCGAGCGCCTGCACGAGGGTGACCGTGGCGGCGTACCCGGTGGGCAGTGCGGGATACCGGTGATGCGGCTCGGTGGCGAGGGCCAGCAGGGACAGTACTCCGCGGATGACGCCGGACGGCGCGGCTTCTCCGTCCTCCGCGCCCGGTCCGCGCACCGCCCCGTCTCCCGCGGGTGCGTCGCGCCCGTCCGCCGCGCCGGTGAGCTCGCGCAGCCGGGCGGTCAGTGCGGCTCGGTCCTCGTCGGGGCCGACCGGGAACGGCACGACGTCGGCGGCGTGTGCCGCGAGCGCGGCGGCGACCGCGGACACGTGCGGATCGTCCGTGCGGGCCTCGGGCACCGCGAGCAGCCAGGGGCCGTCGAACGGGCGGGGCGCGGGATCCGCACAGGGCTGCCAGGCGACCCGGTAGCGCCAGTCGGCCACGGTCGATTCGGCGCGCCGGGTGTCGCGGGCGGTGCGGAGCGCGGGCAGGACATCGGCCAGTGCCTCGGCGCCGACGCCCAGGTCCGCAGCCAGCGCGGGCAGGTCGGCCCGGTCGAGGCCGGTCCAGAAGTCGTCGTCGGCCGGGCCGCCGGCCGCCGTGGGCCGCGCGGCCGGCTCCGACCAGTACCAGGTGCGCTGGAACCGGTAGGTCGGCAGGTCGATCCGGCGGGCGCCGCTGCCCGCGTAGTAGGCGGACCAGTCCACGGGCGTGCCCCGGGTGTGGGCCCGTGCCACAGCGGTGACCAGTTCCGTCTCCTCCGGGCGGTCGCGGCGCAGGGTGGGGACGAACGCGGCGTCGTGGTCGGCGGCGAGGTTCTCGGGTCCGGCGGCGCTGAGTGCCGCGTCGGGGCCGAGTTCGAGGAAGGTGGTCACGCCGCGGCCGGCCAGCCACCGCACACCCGCGCCGAACCGTACGGTGGCCCGCACCTGCCGCACCCAATGGCCGGGGTCGGTCAGCTCGGCCGTCACGGGGCCGCCGGTCACGGACGAGACGACCGCGATGCGGGGCGCCGCATAGCGCAGTGCGGCGGCCACCTGAGCGAACTCGTCGAGCATCGGCTCCATCAGCGCCGAGTGGAAGGCGTGGGACACGGCGAGCCGCCTGGTCCGCCGCCCGGCGGCCCTGAGCCGTTCCGCCACGGCCATGACGGCTTCCTCCGCGCCGGACAGTACGGTCGACGAGGGACCGTTCACGGCGGCCACCGCGACCCGGTCGTCCAGCAGGGGGGCGACCTCGTCCTCGGCCGCCTGCACCGCCACCATCGCGCCGCCGGACGGCAGGGCCTGCATCGACCGGCCGCGCGCGGTGACCAGTTCGGCGGCGTCGGGCAGGGTGAGCACCCCGGCCACGTGCGCCGCGGCGATCTCGCCGACCGAGTGGCCGAGGACGTGGTCGGGCCGTACGCCCCAGGACTCCAGGAGCCGGAAGAGCGCCACTTCCACGGCGAACAGCGCGGGCTGGGCGTAGCCGGTCCGGTCGAGCAGCGCGGCGTCCGAGCCCCACATCACGTCCCGCAGCGGGCGGTCCAGGTGGGGATCGAGCGCGGCGAGCGTCGTGTCGAGGGCCTCGGCGAACGCCGGGTGTGCCGCGTGCAGTTCGCGGCCCATGCCGAGGTGCTGGGCGCCCTGCCCGGTGAACAGGAACGCCGTCCTGGCGTCCGTGTGCGCCACGCCCCGCACCAGGCCGGCCGCGGTGCCGCCGTCGGCCAGCGCGGCGAGCGCGGCGGCGGCCGACACCTCGTCGGTGGCGACCACTGCGGCGCGGTCCTCCAGGTGGGCTCTGGAGACGGCCAGGGAGTGGCCCAGGTCGAGCAGCGCCTGCCCGGGGTGGGCGCGCAGGTGGTCGAGCAGGGCGTCGGCCTGGGCCCGCAGGGCCGGTGCGCCGTGGCCGGAGACGAGCAATGGAACCAGCGGCGGGACGACCCGCGGGGCAGGGGCATCGGTGGCGGGCACGGTCGCCCGGGGGTGGCCTTGCGAGGCCGTGTCCTCGGCAGAGGTCTCCCCCAGGGGGAGGACGTCGGCCGGCTCCTCGACCGGCGCCTCTTCGACGATGACGTGGGCGTTGGTGCCGCTGAGGCCGAACGCCGAGACGCCCGCGCGCCGGGGGCGGTCGGTGCGCGGCCACGGCTGGGTTTCGGTGAGGAGCCGTGCGTGGCCCGCCGACCAGTCCACTTCTGGGGTGGGCGCCGTCAGGTGCAGGGTGCGCGGCAGGGTCTCACGGCGCAGCGCCTCGATCATCTTGATCATGCCGCCCACCCCGGCGGCGGCCTGGGCGTGACCGATGTTGGACTTGACGGAGCCGAGCCACAGCGGCCGGTCGGCGGGCCGGCCCTGACCGTAGGTGGCCAGCAGGGCCTGGGCCTCGATGGGGTCGCCGAGGGCGGTTCCGGTGCCGTGCGCCTCGACGGCGTCGACCTGGTCGGCGGACAACTGGGCACTCTTCAAAGCCTGTTCGATGACCCTTTGCTGGGCGGGGCCGTTGGGCGCCGACAGGCCGTTGCTCGCGCCGTCCTGGTTGACGGCGCTGCCGCGCAGCACGGCGAGCACCGGGTGGCCGAGCCGGCTAGCCACCGGCAGGCGCTCCAGCAGCAGCAGTCCGACCCCCTCGGACCAGGTCGTGCCGTCGGCGTCGGCGGAGAACGACTTGCAGCGGCCGTCGGGAGCCAGCCCGCGGTCCTGGCTGAAGCCCACGAACGAGTCGGGCGTGGCCATCACCGTGACACCGCCCGCGATGGCCAGGGAGCACTCCCCCGCCCGCAGCGCCTGTGCGGCCAGGTGCACGGCCACCAGGGAGGACGAGCAGGCGGTGTCCACGGTCACGGCGGGGCCCTCGAGGCCCAGCGTGTAGGCGACCCTTCCGGAGGCGACGCTGGCCAGGCTGCCGATGCCCTGCGCGGCGTAGTCGTGGTAGACGAGGCCGGTGAACACGCCGGTGGGGCTGCCCCTGAGCGACGTGGGGTCGATGCGGGCCCGTTCCAGCAGTTCCCAGGACAGCTCCAGCAGCAGCCGCTGCTGCGGGTCGGTCTCCCTGGCCTCGCGCGGGCTGATCCGGAAGAAGTCCGCGTCGAACTCCCCGGCGTCGTGCAGGAAGCCGCCTTGGGCGCAGTACGTCCTGCCGGGCGTGGCCGGCTCGGGGTCGTACAGGCCGTCCACGTCCCAGCCACGGTTGCGCGGGAACCCGGAGATCGCGTCGGTTCCGGACGCGACCAGGTCCCACAGGTCCCCGGGGGTGCGGACCCCGCCGGGGAAGCGGCAGCCCGTCGCGACGACGGCGATGGGTTCGTGCAGGCGTTGCTCGGCGTCGCGCAGCCTGCGGGTGGTCTGCCGGAGTTCGGCCGTGGCCCGTCTGAGGTACTCGCGGAGCTTGTCGTCGTTGCCCATGGTCCTTCAGCTCTGCAGGTTGTCGAGCATGGCGAACAGTTCGTCGTCGGAGGCGGCCGTGAGGTCGTCCCCGCCGGTGTCGGTGACCGTGGGACCCGACTCGTCGGTGGCGTCCCGCCACTCGCGCAGCAGCGCTTCGAGCCGCCCCGTGACCCGCTGTGCCGCGGCCGGCTCCAGCTCGGCCCGGGTGAGCAGGGCCGCGAGCCGGTCGACCTCGCCCAGCACCGGGTCCGCCGGGTCCGTGGCTCCGGCGAGCTGCTCCCCGAGATGACCGGCGAGGTCCCGCGCGGTCGGGTGGTCGAAGACCAGGGTGGGCGGCAGCCAGCGTCCGCAGGCCGCGCTGAGCGCCTTGCGCAGCTCGACGGCGGCCAGTGAGTCGAACCCGAGGTCCTGGAACGGCCGGTCCGGTGCCACGTCCTGCCACGACCCGTGCCCCAGGATCGCTGCGACGTGGCCTCGGACGAGCTCCAGCAGGAGGTCGGCGCGGCCGGCCTCCGGCAGACCGGCCAGCCGCTCACGCAGTCCCTGCGCCGGAGCGGGCTGTCCGGCGGATGGCCGTGTCCGGGCGGAGGCGCTCCCCTCCGCCGGGCCGGGTACGGGGATCGTACGGTTGCCGACGCGCGCGACGGACAGCACCGGCCGCCCGCTGTCGTCGGTGACCGTCACGGTGGCACCCGCGTCGCCCGGTGTGATCCGCACCCGCAGCGTCCGCGCACCGGCGGTCCCGAGGGAGACCTCTCGCCACTCCACGGGCTGCGTGACCTCGTCCACCGCCCGGTCGAGGTGCAGTGCCGCGTCGAGCAGGGCCGGGTGGAGCGCGAAGTCCCCGGCGTCCGCCTCGGCGGGGAGGGCGACCTCCGCGTACGACTCCTCGCCGTGCCGCCAGGCCGCCGTGACGGCCTGGAACAGCGGGCCGTAGCCGTACCCGGCGGACAGCAGCCCCTCGTACATCTCGCGCACGTCGACCCGGGTGGCCCCCGCCGGCGGCCAGGGGCCGAACACATCCGCCGGTGGAAGGTCCAGCGGTTCCAGGGTGCCGTGCGCATGCCGCGTCCACGGCATGTCCTCCCCGCCGCGGCTGTGGACGCTCACCGGCCTGGCGCCGGAATCGGAGTCCTCCGCACCGACGACCACATGGACGGTCACCGGACCCTCGTCGAGGAACAGCGGTTCTTCCACGTCCAGTTCGGTGAGCAGGCCGCAGTCCGTCTCGCGTCCGGCGGTCAACGCCAATTCGACGAATCCCGCCGCCGGGAACAGCAGCCGTCCGTGCAGGTCGTGGTCGTGGATCCAGTCGTGCTCGGCCTCGTTCAGCCGCCCCGTCAGCACGACGAGACCCGTTCCGGGTACCGCCACCCTGGCGGTGAGCAGCGGATGCCCGGTCGCGCCCTGCCCGCTCCCTACGGCACCCGTGCCTCCCGGCGTCGCCAGCCAGTAGTGGTCGCGCTGGAAGGGGTACGTAGGGAGATCGTCCACATGCCGTCCGGGATGGAGGGCGGTGAAGTCGACGTCGGTGCCCCGTGCGTGCAGTTCACCCAGGGCGGCGAGGAGGGTGTGGGCCTCGTCGCGGTCCCGGCGCTGGGTCGCCACGGCGTGGGCCTCGGCGGGAAGCATGTCCTCGGCCATGGCGGCGAGGACGGTGTCCGGGCCGATCTCCACGAACTTGGTCGCTCCCTGTGCCGTCATCGTGGCGACGGCGTCGGCGAAGCGGACGGGCTCGCGGACCTGGCGGACCCAGTAGCCGGGGTCGCGCAGATCATCGGTCGCCGGCTCGCCGGTGAGGGTCGAGACCAGGGGGATGCGCGGTTCGCCGTACGACAGCTTCGAGGCCACCTCGGCGAAGTCGGCCAGCATCGGTTCCATCAGCGGGGAGTGGAAGGCGTGGCTGACACGCAGGCGCGTGACTTTGTGGTGGCCTCGTAGCTTCTCCGTCACCCCGGTCACCGCGTCCTCGGCGCCGGAAACCACCACCGAACGCGGTCCGTTGACGGCGGCGATCGCGACGCCGTCCACCAGCGCGGCTCGCACCACGGATTCGTCGGCCCGGACGGACGCCATCGCACCACCCGCAGGCAGCGCCTGCATCAACCGAGCACGCGCCGCGACGAGGCGAGCCGCGTCGGCCAGGGACAGGACACCTGCCACGTGTGTTGCGGCCAGCTCGCCGATGGAGTGCCCGGCCACGAAGTCGGGCTTCAGTCCTGCCGACTCCAGGAGACGGAACAGGGCCACCTCGAAGGCGAACAGTCCAGGCTGCGCCCAACCCGTCTGCTCCACGGCAGCGGGGTCGTCACCCCACAACACCTCGCGCAGCGGAAGCTCGAGGTGCACGTCAAGTGCCGCCGCCACCTCATCGAAGGCCGACCCGAACACCGGGAAACTGGCCGCAAGTTCGCGCCCCATCCCGAGCCGCTGCGCACCCTGCCCCGTGAAGAGGTAAGCCAGCTTGCCCGCGACCGAGGGCAGCACACCGACATCACTCAGCCCCCGCAGCAACTCCTCACGCTCCGACCCGACCACCACGGCCCGGTGCCCGAACCGCGCACGCCTGCCGAGTGACCAGGCAACGTCCA
>NZ_JAJSZC010000197.1:0-14847 GCF_036815105.1 Streptomyces sp. IBSBF 3136 | reverse complement strand
GCCAACAACTCCACCGACCCGGTCGCCAACATCACCGCGGCCGCCAACTACGCCGCCCACCGCTACGGCTCCATCGACAACGTCAACTCCGCGTACTGAGTCACCCCCCCCGCGTGATCGAGTCGGCTTCCGGCCGCCCGGTTTCGGGCCTGGGCCGCCGCCCGACCGATGAGGTCGCGGCCGCTATTCGACGGCCGGGTCCTCCTGGGTGTGCCGCACGGCCCGCTTGGTGGCCTGCTCCACCTCCTGCCGACCGGCCCCGGACTCCCGCGCGTACGAGGTGATCGCCGCCTGCGCCTTGTCGGACGCCTCGCGCCAGCGGCGCCACTGGGCGTCGTACGCCTCACCGGTGAGGCCGGCGAGCTTGGCTCGCTCTACCTCGGCGGATCGTTCCAGCCTGACCAGTTCATCGGGGACCTCAGCCACGGGCGGATACTAAGGCGGGCGACGGCCGCGTCGACGATCTCGCCTACCGCCCGAACGGGTGGAGCTGCCACCGGCTCCCAGGCGGGGCGATCGCGCTCTACGAGCGGCTCGGTTTCACCGCCCGTAAGCGGGTCACGTTCCGCGGCTACCGGACCCCGTGACGGGGCCCCGAAGGAGCCACCGCCCAAGCCCCGGGCCCGGGTGACCTGCGGATCCGCGCCCGGCCCCGTGCCCGCGGCGCGGGGCAGCGGCCGTGACACGCACCTTTGCGCACTCCTGGGACGGGTACCTGGTGATCGGTGTCGGCGCCGTCCAGGCCCGCGATCCGACGGCAGGAGGCAGCATCCCCCATGAGCAGTCCTTCCTTTCCGCCGCACGCACTGCACGACTACGCGCTGCTGGCCGACGGGGAGCGTGGCGCCCTCATCGGTCCCGACGGCGCCGTGAACTGGCTGTGCGCACCCACCTGGCACGACGACGCGATGCTCGCCTCCCTCATCAGCGGCGGCGGTGTCTACGCCGTGACACCGCGCGACACCTGGGTCCCCGGCGGCTACTACGAGGACGGCACCCTGATCTGGCGCAGTCGCTGGGTCACCACCCACGGTGTCGTCGAGTGTCGCGAGGCTTTGAGCTTCGCCGGTGAGCGGGACCGTCTCGTCCTGCTGCGGCGGCTGATCGCCGTCGACGGCGCCGCCCACGTCCGTGTCGTACTCGACCCACGCGCCGACTACGGACGCTCCCCCCGGGCCTGCGCACACCGCGACGACGAGGGCGTGTGGCACCTGAGCACCGGCCGTCACCGCCTGCGCTGGCAGGGTGCCCCGTCGGCGACGGTCGGCGCGGAGGGACTGACCACCGACCTGGTGCTCGAGCCCGGCGAGAGCCACGACCTCGTCCTCGAGTGCTCCGACGGGCCGCTGCCGCGCAACCTGCCCCGGGCCGAGCAGGCCTGGGCGGCCACCGAAGAGGCCTGGCGGCGGACCGTGCCCTCGCTCGAACACAACACCATCGCGCCCCGGGACGCCAGGCGAGCCTACGCCCTGCTGCGCGGGCTGACCGCGAGCGGCGGCGGCATGGTCGCCGCCGCCACCACCAGCCTGCCCGAGCGCGCCGAGGCGGGCCGCAACTACGACTACCGCTACGTGTGGATCCGCGACCAGAGCTATGCCGGGCAGGCGGCCGCCGCCGTCGGCGCGCCGGAACTCCTCGACGCGGCCGTCCGGTTCGTCAGCGAGCGGCTGCTCGCCGACGGCCCGCGCCTGGCGCCCGCCTACACCGTGCACGGCGCGTCCGTCCCCGACCAGTGCGAGCTCGACCTGCCCGGCTACCCGGGCGGCTTCAGCCGGATCGGCAACCACGTCGAGAAGCAGTTCCAGCTGGACTGCTTCGGCGAGGCCCTGCTGCTGTTCGCCGCCGCCGAGCGGCAGGACCGGCTCGACGGCGACGGCTGGAAGGCCGCCGAAGCTGCCGTCCGGGCCGTCGCCGAGCGGTGGCGGGAGCCGGACGCGGGTATCTGGGAGCTGGACGACCGTCACTGGACGCACAGCCGGCTCACCTGCGTGGCAGGACTGCGCGCCCTGGCCGACGCGGCACCGCGCCACCCGTCGGCGGGAACCTGCACCCGGCTCGCCGACACCCTGTTCGCGGAGACCGCCGCGAGCGGCGTGCACCCGGACGGGCACTGGCAGCGCACACCGCACGACAGCGCGATCGACGCCGCGCTGCTGCTGCCCGCGCTGCGCGGCGCGCTGCCCGCCGACGACCCGCGAACCCGCGCCACCCTCACCGCCTGCCGTGAGCAACTGGCCGACGACTACTTCGTCTACCGCTTCCGGCACGACGACAGGCCCCTGCACGAGGCCGAGGGCGCGTTCCTGCTGTGCGGCTTCCTCATGGCACGGGCCGAGCACCAGCAGGGCAACACGGTCGACGCGTACCGCTGGTTCGAGCGCAACCGGGGCGCCTGCGGCGCGTCGGGCCTGTACGCGGAGGAGTTCGACATCGCCCAGCGCCAACTGCGCGGCAACCTCCCGCAGGCCTTCGTGCACGCACTGCTGCTGGAGACCGCCGCTCGCCTCGCCGAGAGTTGAGCCGTCCGCGAAGCCCGGCCGTCCGCGGCGGTCAACTCCGCCACCGACGGCGGGGCGATTGCGGCGACTCGTCGGCGAGGGGCGCCGACTCGGCCTCCTCGGCCGGCCGTCGTCGTCGGCCAGTGCCGAGGAGTGGGCCGGCACGAGGACGGCCGCGCCCACGACCGCGGCGGCGAAGGCGGCCAGGGCGATGCGGACTCACGCGGCACCAGCATCACTCTCGCCCGCCGCCGACGGCCCGGCCGGTTGCCACCGGCGTACGTCATGATGAGCCCGTGGACTTCGAGCCGTACCGCGGTGAACTGATCGGGTACTGCTACCGGATGCTGGGCTCCTTCGACGAGGCCGAGGACCTGGTGCAGGAGACGATGCTGCGCGCCTGGAAGGCCCGCGACCGGTACGACCCCACCCGCGCGTCCGTGCGGACCTGGCTCTACCGGATCGCGACCAACGCGTGCCTGACGGCGCTGGAGGGGCGCGCGCGGCGGCCGCTGCCGTCCGGGCTCGGCGCACCGAGCGAGGACCCCGGGGCGCCGCTCACCCCCGCCCTCGACATCCCCTGGCTGCAGCCCTTCCCCGACGCCCGCTTCGACGCCGAGGCGCGGACCGACCTGCGTCTGGCGCTGGTGGCGGCCATGCAGACGCTGCCGCCGCGGCAGCGCGCCGTGCTGCTGCTCCGCGCGGTGCTGGAGTTCACCGCCGCCGAGGTCGCCGAGCAGCTCGGGACCTCGGCCGCCGCCGTCAACAGCGCGCTGCAGCGGGCCCGCGCCGCCCTCGCCGCGGTGAGCGGTGTGGAGGAGGTCACCGAGCCCGACGATCCGCAGACGCGCGCGGTGGTCCAGCGCTACGTGCGGGCCTTCGAGGCCGCCGACGTCCCCGCACTGGTGCGGCTGCTCACGGACGACGCCGTCCTGGAGATGCCGCCGGTGCCGCTGTGGTACCGGGGGAGCGGCGACTACGGCCGGTTCATGGAGCGCGTGTTCCGGATGCGGGGCACGGGCTGGACCGCTACGCGTCTGACCGCCAACGGGCAACCGGCGCTCGCGGCGTACGGGCCGGAGCCCGGCGGCGGGCGACGGCTGCACAGCCTCCAGGTCCTCACCGTCACCGGCGGCCGGGTCGCGCGCAACGTCGTGTTCGTCGGTGCACGGGTGGGCGAGGCGTTCGGTCTGCCCGCGCGGATTTCCTCCGAGGAATTCCGCCGGGCGCGATGAGTCCGGCCGGTGCCGCCGGTACGTACCGGTGAGCATCGACCGAAGGGACACCCTCATGAGCGTCATCGTCATCGAGTTCATCACCCTGGACGGGATCGTGACCGACCCGGACGGCTCCGGCGGAACGCCGGGCGGCGGCTGGGCGTTCCGGCACGGTCCAAAGGCGGTCGCCGGTGACAAGTTCCGGCTCGGCAGCACCCTCGACGACGGGGTCATGCTGATGGGCCGGACGACCTGGCAGCTGTTCTCGCGCGTCTGGCCCGGCCGGGACGACCCGTTCGCCAGGCGGCTGAACGCCGTGCCGAAGCTGGTCGCCTCCCGCACCCTGACCGACACCTCGGCGTGGGCGAACTCCCGGCTCGTCGACGGCGGCCTCGTCGACACCGTCAAGACCGAGACGCGTGACGTGATCGTCGCCGGCAGCCTGAGCGTCGTCCACGCCCTGATGGCCGAGGAACTGGTCGACGAATACCGGCTGTTGACGTTCCCCACCGTCCTCGGCACCGGACAGCGGCTCTTCCCCGACCGCGGCCCGCACACCGACCTCGAGTGCCGGTCCGCCCAGCAGATCGGCGCGGCCGTCCTCGCGCAGTACCGGACCACGGCACGCTGACGCCGCCGACCGCGGGCGCCGCCACCGCACGCTGAGGCCCCCGACCGCGGGCGCCGGCGTGGCCGCTGGAGGCCCCGGTCACCGGGGCGAGCGGCCTGCCGTCGTCCGTACCGTGCGTGGCGTGCGTCTCGGTCCTGCCGTTCGTGCCGTCCATGCCTCCCGGAGTGACCAGCGCCGCCCCGGCCCAACCGTGCGGGCGGCGGCCCGCGTTCAGACCGGGGTCTCACCGCCGACCGGGACGCCCAGCCGGCCGGCCACGGTCGTCAGGGCGGTTCCCAGGGGGAGTGCGACGCGGGTGAGCGCGTGCCGGTCGCCCCGGGTCGGGTCCCGGTTCACGATGAGCACCGGCTTCCCGGCCTGCGCCGCCTGACGGACGAACCGCAGCCCGGACATCACCGTCAGCGAGGACCCCAGCACCAGCAACGCGGCCGCCTCCCTGACCAGCTCGCGGCAGTGCTCGACCCGCTGCGGTGGAACGGTCTCGCCGAAGAAGACCACGTCCGGTTTGAGGATGCCGCCGCAGCGGGCGCAGGGCACCACCCGGAAGTCGCCGACCTGCTCGTCGGTGAGGTCGGCGTCCCCGTCGGGGTTGATGCCGGCGGCCGTCGGTGAGAAGCCCGGGTTGGCCTCCGCCAGCCGCTCGGCCAGCTCGCGACGTCGGCTCGGGGCGCCGCAGGACAGACAGACCACCCGGTCCAGGCTCCCGTGCAGCTCCACCACGTCCGCACTGCCGCCGGCCTGGTGCAGGCCGTCGACGTTCTGGGTGATCACCCCCGACAGCAGCCCGTGCCGTCCGAACGCGGCCACGGCCCGGTGCCCCGCGTTCGGGCGGGCGCGGCCGAAGGTGCGCCAGCCGAGATGACTGCGCGCCCAGTAGCGGCGCCTGGCCTGGGCCGTGGCCGTGAAGTCCTGGTACGTCATCGGGGTGTGCCGGCTCAGGCTCCCGCCCTCGCCCCGGTAGTCGGGGATGCCCGACTCCGTGGAGATGCCCGCCCCGCTGAGCACCAGCACCCCGCCGGCGCGCAGCGCGTCGGCGACCGGCTCCAGGTCCGTGCTGCTGGGCGGCAGCTCCTCGGTGGGTGTCCAGCTCAGGGTAGGGCGCATGCGCATGTCGCCAGGGTACGGAACCGGCCGCGCCTCGGGCCGGTGGGCGACCGGGCAGCGGCGCGCAGGCGTGCCGTCGCCTGCGTGGTCCGGCCTCGGACCCGGCGGACGTGGTGCCCCGTGTCGAGGTCGTCGAGGAGGCCGGCCTCGGCCGGTCCCCGGCCCGTCGGCTCGTGGGAGAGCGGGCCGGCGGCGGGCTGACCGGCGGCGAGGACGGGGGCCGGCCGGCCGAAGCGCCCCGGCCGCCTCCTGCGGCGCGACGGCGGCCGTGGGCGCGCCGAGATGGCGGCCGATGACCTCGGCGATGTAGCACAGGGCCACGCCCGGACCTTCCAGCTGGTCCGGGACACCTTCGCCGCGCTCAGCACCGTGACCTCGGGCGAGTGTCCCACCGGTTCGTCCGGGCGCGCGACGGCGGGGGAGTGGCGGCGGGAATGAGCGCCGGTCGCGCGGGCACGCGCACCCCGTGACGGTGAGAGCCCCGCGGCCTGCGCGGCGCCGGGCGGACGACGGGGAGGCGACCCACGATGGCGGAGCGATCGACGGCCGAGGCACGGCGAGAGTCCCGGACGGCGGACGGCGGTGACGTCCCGACGCCACCGCTGCGCCCGGGCGGCTACGACCCGGCCGACTACACCGCCGCCGTGGTGCGCTGCGCCGGGCAGGCCGGGGTGTCACCGCTGCTGGTCATGACCGTGCTCCACAACGAGGCGTACAAGCCGCACCACCCGCTGCTGGAGCGGTTGTGGCAGTGGTGGAAGCCCGGGGCGTCCTTCGGCCTGGCCAACATGCACCGGGCCACGTTCGAGCGTGTCCGGCGGGCACACGACCTGTCCGGACGGTGGAAGGACCTGCGCGACGACCCCGAGTTCGCCATCCGGACGGCCGCCCTGCACCTCAAGGACCTCGACCGGAGCCTCCCGGAGCGGCACGTGCGCCGTTACACCCGCGACGAACTGCTCGCCCTGGGCTACAACACGGGCGACCGCAACATGCGGGCCTTCGCCCGGGGTGTACCGCCGGGTCCCATGGCCCGGTCCTATCTGCGCCGTTTCCGCGACTACCGGACCCGGGCCGCCGAGGTCCTGGCGGACCGCGACGAAGGGCGCGACGACCTGACCGGCTGAGGCGGCACCCCGGGCCCGGCATCGACCGGTACTTCGGCCACGTCACCGGTCTCCCAGGGCCTGTTGCGAAAGTGGTCCTCTGCCGTGCGACGTCCGGCACGCGCGCTCTCGCCGCACCGCCCGAAAGCCCGAGTACGCCCAGTACGAGGACTTCCGGGCGGCACGCCGAGAGCACGCACCCGACGCCGCGCGGCCGCCCTCCGGGCGAGAGGCCACTTTCGCAACAGTCCCTATAGCGCACGCCCGGCGGATGGCGCCGGTGCTCGGCCCGGCGTCGCGGATGACTGCCGTGCCCGCCGACGTCAGTCCGGGACGGTTCCGGAGTCCGCCGCTCCGGCGAGCCGCAGGGTCGCGAGGGCCACCGACCCTGCCAGGACGCCGAACGTGAGGGCCGCCGGGACGCCCTCACCGAGCCTGGAGAACACGTACACCGGACCCCACACGGCGCTCGTGTCGTCCACGGCCATGTGGAGCACCTGGGACGCCAGCAGCCCCAGCACGGTCGCGCAGACCGCGCCCACCGCCATCGCGGGCAGGGTGGTCCGGGTGAGCAGGCCCGGCAGCAGTCGCAGCGCCCACCACACGACGGCCAGGACGAGCACGTCGGCGGCCCGGTACAGCAGCCACTCGCCGAGCGGCGCGGTGCTCGGCCCCGACCAGCCGCCGAGCAGCAGCCATGTGCGCAGCAGGTCGCCGGGCTCGGACAGCAGTCCGCCGCCGTCGAACGAGGTCTGGATCCAGGCGGCCACCGACTGGTACGAAAGCACCACCAGGGACAGCGCGACAACGGCCGTTCCGGCGCTCGCCGCCAGGCGGGCAGCGCGGGGCGGGACGTCGCGCCGGGATGGCGCCTCCGTTCCCTTGAGGGCCGTATGGGCCACCAGCACCGTGATCGGGGCGGTCACGAGCGCCGCGAACACCATGACGGGACCGCTCGACGCGACCACGGACGCCAGTTGCGGCAGGACCCGGAAGCTGCCGCGTCCCCGAGAGGCGATCAGCCAGGGCGCGGAGACCGTGACGGCCAGCGTCCCGGCCACCGGCCCCCAGGCCCACAACGCGAGCAGCGTGGCCGGCGTACGGCCCCGCGCCGGCGGCAGTCTGCGCACCAGGAGCAGTGCTCCGGCCAGGAAGAACACGAACACCGCCACGAACCTGATCTGCATCGCGGTGCTGTACAGACCGGCGTACTGGCCGCCGCCGCTGAGGGCCGGGTCTCCGTCGCCTGCCCCGTCGGACAGCAGCACCGCCGGCGGATCGTACGACCACGGCGTGAGCCACCGCCGGAGTTCGGCCGCCGACTGGACGTCGAACACCCGCGAGGTGCCACGCAGTTGCAGTGCCTGGTCACTGGCCCCCGCCCACCACAGCAGCAGCGTGATCAGCACACTCCCGACCGCCGCCGGTATCAGTGCACGTCGATAACTCATGCCCGTCCCCCGCCCTGGACCTGAATCCGTTCACGCACGGATCAGCCGAAGAGTAGGGGGCGATGATCGCATGCGGCATGCGGTCGGCAGTATCCAGGTCGTCCCCGCACGCGGCTTTCGGCTGCCGGCCGAGGTGGCCGTGACCTTGGTGCCGAGCCTGCCGGCCTCGCCCGATCTCACCGTGCTCCAGGTCACCGGAGTGCTGGTCGGCGGTCAGGGTACGCGGAAGTTCGCCGGTACAAGACCGGCGAGGACGACCTCCCGCCTGAGCAACTATTGCCGTTTGACAATCATAGTCGGGAGGCAACAAAGTAGCGGCGTCATACTGCACGGGGAAGGATCTGCAATGTTCCGGTGGGCGGAGACGACTCCGTGCGCCGGGCGTCCGGGCCCCGCGGTGGCGGTGCGGCCGGCGGCCCGGCCCCGGGTTCAGGCCGTCCTGTCCCCGGTGTGCGTGGCGTTGTCGTGTATCTGGGACGCTGCCGCGTCGCAGAACGCCTCCAGCCCCGCGAGGAACTGGGTCCGCTTGGCGGCGGGCATCAGCTCCAGCACGGCCTGCAACTCATGCTCCCGTCGTGCGCGCAGGTCGTCGAGGAAGGCGCGACCGCGGTCGCTGAGGTGCAGCCGCACCTCGCGCCGGTCCACGGGGCTGATCGCGCGCTCGACGAAGCCCGCCGCCACCAGCCGGTCGCAGAGGCGACTGGTGGACGGAGGCGTGGATGCCAGGGAGTCGGCGAGGGAGCGCAGGTTGATCCCGTCCTGGTGCTCCAGCATCAGCAGGACGCGCATCTGGGACGGTGAGGCCGGCGCGGTCGAGGCCCGACCCCACAGGACTTCCAGCAACTCCACGGCCGTCAGGGTCACACGCGCGACCTCGACTGGCTCGGGGCGGGGGCGGAAGACAGTCACCGTCACACTCTCGCAGGCACCTGGGACGGCTGCCAGCGTACTAGGTGCCGGCACCGGCAAGAGATGGTTCGGACGGCCGGCGCTGTTCGACCCGGGCGGCGCCGCCGCATGAACCAGATTCCTGTGTCCGTCGAAGGATTGGTGTATTTAGGATCGTGAACAGATTTGTGACCGCTGAGCGTGCCCTGCGCACGGCGGCCCCGCACGAGTTGCTCGACGCCGTGCGCCGTGTGCTCGTCGAGGAGTACGCGGCGTTGACCGTCGAGCTGTACATGGCCGACTACGGCCTCACCGTCCTGCAGCCGGTGTCCATTCTGCCCCACACCGCGGATCCGGTCTCCGTGCACAACAGCACGGCCGGCCGGGCCTTCGGCGCGCAGGAGCCCTTCGTCGAACAGACTCACGACGCCGGCGTACGAGTGCATCTGCCGGTCACCGTGCGCGGAGACCGGCTCGGCGTCCTGACGGTCGCCCTGCCGGACGAGGAGGAGGCGCGCGACCTCCTCGGCGAGCTCGCCGACATCGCCGAGGTGCTCGGGCACGAGGTGGTCGTGGCCGAGCGTGACACGGATGTCTACCTGCAGGCGCGGCGCAAGGACCGGCTGACCCTGGCCGCCGAGATGCAGTGGCAGCTCCTGCCCGGCCGCTCCTGCTCCCGGCCGGAGTACGAACTCGGCGCGCAGCTGGAGCCGGCGTACGCGATCTACGGTGACAACTTCGACTGGTCCGCCACGGCGGACCGTCTCACGCTCTACGTCACCAACGGCATGGGGGAGGGTATAGAAGCCTCCCTGCTCACGAACCTCGCCATCAACGCGCTCCGCAACGCCCGGCGCGCCGGTATCGCGATCGACGACCAGGCCGCGCTGGCCGACCAGGCGGTCTACGCCCACTACCAGGGGCGCTGCTACCTCTCGGTGCTGATGTTCGACTTCGACCTCGCGACGGGCAGGGCGAAGCTCGTGGACGCCGGCTCGCCGCAGCTGCTGCGGCTGCGCGACGGTGTGGTCGAGCGGGTCACCTTCGAGGCGCAGCTCCCGCTGGGGATGTTCGAGGAGACCGACTACGAGACCCAGGACTTCCAGGCCGAGCCCGGCGACCGGCTCGTGTTCGTCAGCGACGGGGTGCACGAGGTCGCCTCGCCGGCGGGGGAGGCGTACGGGGATGCCGCGCTGGCTCGGGCGATCATGTCCACGCGGCTGCTGTCGGCCGCCGAGGTGCCGCGCGCCATCCTGCGAGAGCTGACCGGCCATCGCGGCCAGTCCGTCCCCAAGGACGACGCCCTCGTGGTCTGTCTGGACTGGCACGGACGCTGAGGCGCCGATCGCGCGCCTCGAATATGGCGATGCTGTGTCGTTTCCTCGGCACATGTGGAGTTAATACTTGTCGAGTGGCAATAATTGGTGGGGTCGGCCGGGCGCGGCGCGGCGGCCTGTCCTCGAAGGAGACGATGCGGGTGTCGGAGCAGCCAGCGGCCGGGTCGGCGGCACGGAAGCTGGGCGAATTCCTGGAGAGCCGCCGTGAGCAGATCGCCCAGCGGTGGGCGGACCGCCCCCTCTTCCGTACGGTCTTCACCGTTTCACTGTCCGACGGCCTGGTCCATGCGCCGGCCGGGCAGGGCGTCGAGGTCGTACACCGGACGGCCGGTGTGAACCCGCGATGACCGTCCACCACCCGGCCCACCCGGCCGCGGTGCCGATCCTGGCCTTGGAGGGCATCCTGCCGGTCACCCTCCAGGGGGAGCCGCACGACGGCATGGCCGAGCGGCCGCAGCGGGACATCGCCCACCGCGTCGCCGGCAGCGCGGCGACCGGGGTGGTCGTCGATGTCTCCGGCGCCGAGATCGTCGACTCGTTCCTGGGGCGGGGCATCGCCGAGATCGCCGCCGGCGCCCGGCTGCCGGCCGCCCGTACCGTGGTGTGCGGGATGCGGCCGGCCGTGGCGATCACCCTGACCGAGCTGGGCCCGACCCTGCCCGGCGTGGTGACCACGCTCGACGTGGACCGGGCCCTCGAACTGCTCCGGCGAGGCAGCGCCGCCGGCCCGGGCGCTTACGCGGGGGGTACGTGACACTCGTCTCCGACCCCGCCGCCCCGACCAGCCTGCCCATCGGCTCGGACGCGGACCTCGCGTGGCTCCGTCACCAGGTGCGGCGGCTGGCGGGCGAACTGGGCTTCGGGCTCGTGCAGCAGACGAAGCTGGTCACCGCCGCCAGCGAGCTGGCCCGGAACACGCTGCTCCACGGCGGTGGAGGGCAGGCGGAGATCACCCCCCTGGTCAACGGCCCGGCACGAGGTCTCCGGCTGGCCTTCGCGGACACCGGACCCGGCATCCGCGACGTCGAACTGGCGATGACCGACGGCTACTCGACCGGAAACGGACTCGGGCTCGGCCTGAGCGGAGCCAAGCGGCTGATGGACGAGTTCGCCATCGTCACCGGGCCCGGCGAGGGCACCGTCGTCACCGTCACCGCCTGGGTCACCGGCGTGCGCGACGCCCGTGCGGTGTCGGGATGACGCGCGTCCGGGACATTCCGCTGCACGACTCCACCCGGGGTCGGGAGGTCCGCGTGGCGACCGAGGAGGCCGGCGCCCACGCCGGTCCTGACGCCCACCGCACCGCGGTCGCCACCCTGGTGGCCACCGAGCCGGCCACCAACCGGCTCAAGGACGCCGGCGGCGGCCGCCTCGTGATCGACCTCGTCGATCCCCCGGGGACGGTCAACGACGGTCTCGCGGTGCGGCTCGTCGCCCTCCTGCACAGCGACGGGCTGCCCAGCCGGTGGAGGCGGCCCGGCGACCCCGAGCTGCTCACTCGCGCCCCGGCCGTGGTCGCGCCGACCGTCCTTCGGGACGCCGGCAGCGCCGCCGACCCCGTGCGCGACGACACCTGCGTGGCCGTCCTGGCCGCCGACCACCCGGGCGGGCGCCCATGACCGCCCCGGACGTCGTCGAAGTCACCTCCGCCGCCGAGGCCGTCCGCGCCCGGCTGTTCGCCGCGCGCCTCACCTCCGCCCCGGGCGTCCCCGCGGTCGAACGGGCCCGCTTCCTCACAGCGCTCACGGCCCGACTGCGCGAGTGCCTCGGCACCGGAGGTGCCGAACTCACCTTCACCCTCCTGCCGTCCGTGTCCGACGCGACCACGCTCGTGCGGGTCGTCGGCCGGTCCCTCGCACCCGAGCCGCACGGCACGCCGCCCTGGCAGCTCGCCGTCGCCTGCCCCGGCCCTCCGCCGCGGGATGTGCCGCGGGTGGCGCGGTACGCCGTGTCCGCGGCCGGCGACGGCGCGTCGGACCCGGACGACAGCACCCACGCCGAAGCGGTCCTCGCGGTGGACGAGGAGATCGCGCCGGTGCTGCGCCGACTGGACGAGACGGAGCGGCAGTTGCGCCTGCACCGCGAGGAACTGCACCAGACCAACCAGGGCGTGCTGGCGCTCCACGCCGAACTGGACGCGGCCGCGCGCATCCGGCGCGACCTGCTCGACGCAGACCGGGCGGCGCGTGGCGCGGCCGAGAAGGCCAGGCGCCTGCTGACCTTCCTCGGTGACGCCAGCGCGGTCGTGACCGCGTCCCTGGACCCGGAGGACATCCCGCGGTGCCTTCCCGGCCTGCTCGTCCCCGAGTACGCGAGCCAGGTCGACCTATGGCTCTTCGACGAACCGTCGGCCACGAACCGCGTCCACTCCGCCGCGGCGGTCACGGCCGCCCGCCTCGACCGTCCGCAGCACGCCGGGCCGCGCCCCGGCGCCCTCCCGGGCGTCGACGACATCCCGCCCTCCGCGCTCTCCCCGGACCGGCCCGTGCTGAGCATTCCCCTCACCGTGCGCCACACCCTGGGCGTACTGACCCTGACGGCGCCGGGCGACCGCTTCGACGAGGACACCAGCGTGATGCTGATCGAACTGGCCCAGCGCACCGCCATCGCCCTGGACAACGCCCGCCGCTACGAACAGCACCGGGACACCGCCGAAACCCTGCAACGCGCCCAGCTCACCGAGCTGCCCGCCACCGAGGGCCTGCGCCTGGCGGCCCGCTACCTCCCGGCCACCCGAGGGCTCAACATAGGCGGTGACTGGTACGACGCCTTTCCGCACCCCGACGGCAGCCTGCTGACCGTGGTGGGCGACGTCACCGGACACGGCCTGCGCGCCGCCGTCATGATGGGCCAGCTGCGCACCGCTCTGCGCGCCTACGCGATCGAGGATCACAGCCCCGCCCGGATCCTCACCCGGCTGCACCGCATGCTCCGCCACCAGCAGCCCCACCTGTATGCGACCGCCGTGATCGCCCGCTTCCGGCCCGGTGACCCCCACGTCGTGTGGGCCGCCGCCGGACACCCTCCCGCCGTCGTCCGTACGCCGGGTGGCTCCGTGCGCGTCCTGGACACCCGGCCCGGCGTCATGCTGGGCATGCCCCTCGACCACGAGTACGAGGAGCACACGGCCGAACTGCCGCCCGGCTCCACCCTCGTCCTCTACACCGACGGCCTGGTGGAGCGTCGGGCCCACGGCATCGACCCCGGCATCGAACTGCTGGGCCGTACCCTGGCCGCACTGGACGAGCCTGAACTGGACGACCTCGACGGGTGCGCCGAGTCGTTGCTCAAGCCCCTCCTGCAGGGTCACGAGCGGGACGACGACGTCTGTCTCCTGCTGTGCCGTACGACTCCGCCGGCTTCGGTCGCACCGCGCGCTCGGCCGGGCGCCGGTTCGCGATAGCGTGGAGACCCCAAGGGGAGAGGGTGGAGACGCCGTGAACGCCTCGGATCAGGGCCCGTCCGTGGAAGCCCAACTGCGCGCGGTACCGCCGCACGCCCTGGTGGCCACCGCCACCCGTCTGCTCGCGGAACGCTTCGGCGCCCGGGAGACGACCATCCTCCTCGCCGACTACGGCCTGACGGTCCTGCAGCCCGTCACCCGCCTGCCGAACACCGGCGATCCGGTCTCCGCGCACGACGGCCCCGCCGGCACCGCGTTCACCACTCAGGCACCGGTCGTGGAAGTCACCGCCGATCCCGACACCCAGCAGGTCCACCTGCCCATGTCCGTCCGCGGCGACCGGCTCGGCGTGCTCTCCGTCCGGGTGCCCGCCAACGCGGCCGACCCGCGTACCGTGCTCCGGCTCGGCGACTTCGCCACCGCCCTGGGCCACGAAGTGGTCACCGCCGGCCGGGACACCGACCTGTACCTCATCGCCCGCCGCACGCGCCGTCTCACCCTCGCCGCCGAGATGCAGTGGCAGCTGCTTCCGGGCCGCGGGTGCGCCCGCGACGAGTACGTCATCGGCGCCCACTTGGAGCCCGCCTACACCATCGGCGGTGACAACTTCGACTGGTCGACCGGCGCGGACCACCTCACCCTCACCGTCACCGACGGCATGGGCCAGGGCATCGAGGCCTCCCTGCTCACCAGCCTCGCCGTCGGTGCGCTGCGCAACGCCCGCCGCGCCGGCATCGGCCTCGCGGACCAGGCGTGCCTCGCCGACCAGGCCGTCTTCTCCCAGTACGGGGGCAAGGTGTACGCCTCGACCCTGCTGCTGCGCTTCGACCTCGGCACGGGCAAGGTCTGCGCCGTGGACGCCGGGTCCCCGCAGCTCTACCGGCAGCGCGGTGCCACGATCGAACGCGTCGAGCTGGAGGCGCAGCTGCCGCTCGGCATGTTCGAGGAGACCCAGTACGAGGAGCAGACCTTCCAGGTCGAGGCGGGCGACCGCCTGGTCGTCATCAGCACGGGCGTCCACGGCACCCGGTCGGCGACCGGTGAGGTTTTCGGTGAGGGCGCCCTGCGGCAGATCCTGGGCGCGACCCGGCAGAGCTCGCCCCAAGAGGCGGCACGCTCGGTCGTCGCGGGGCTGATGGAACACGTCGGTGACAAGGGGCTCGGTTCGGACGCCGCGGTCGTCTGCCTCGACTGGAACGGGAGGGAGGGCGG
>NZ_JAJSZC010000196.1:0-15791 GCF_036815105.1 Streptomyces sp. IBSBF 3136 | reverse complement strand
TCAGTCGTCGAGTGCTTCGGTCAGGGTGGGGTGGCAGTCGATGACGGTGTCGATGCCGACGATTTGCAGGGTGCGTTGGACGGCGTGGGTGGGGCGGGCGAGGCGGAGCCAGCCGCCGGCGTCGGTGAGGGTGCGGTGGGCGGCGATGAGGATGTTGATGCCGCTGGAGTCCATGAAGGTGACCTGGTGCAGGTCGACCACGACGCGGGGGTGCGGGGTGCCGGTGAGGTCGAGGGCCCGGCGGAGGGCGTCGCCGGTGTGGTGGTCGATCTCCCCGGTGGGGGTGAGCAGGTGGATGTCGCCGGTGGCGCCGGCGGTGACCTGCAATCCGTCCGGCTGTTCGGTTGTGTGCGGGGCCGCCACGTCTTCCTCGGTCATGTGGGTGATACTGGCACAGCGAGATCGTCGCCTGGAATCGTTGCCCCGCATATGCCAGGCGATGCGTTGGTGAGACGAAGGCGACACCGGGGTGTCAGGCGTCACCCTGCACGGTGGGGGTATACGCGTCGGATGATTGGGGTAGTGAAGGCGGCCGCGTTGGAACCAGTGCCCGTGGGGGAGGACGGCACCACGCCGGGCGAGCGGTTGATCCAGACCACGGTGGCCCTGGACGGGGACGGCTCGGTGATCGCCCAGNGCGTGAGCCGGTCGGCAAGCGCATCACCGCCCGCATCGCCCTGGCCGACGACCCGGGCGGCGCCGTCGCCGGACTGCCACCCCAGTAGAGCGAACGGCCCGGGAACACCTGCCTGCCCGGGCGCTCGGACCCGGTCCCGCCGGCCGGGCAGTCGACTCTCCGTTCGAGAAACGTGCCAGTGTGGCCATCAGGGCTGCGACACAGTCGGATGGCGTCCCGTTTATGGGGCGTTGGGCCTGCTTCGGCAAGATCAAGCGATTCATACGACCGCCGTGCCATGGCGGCGGCGTCCTGCCGCGCTGCGGAACCGCCGCACATCCCCCGTCCCTACCCTTGTTCAATCTATTGAATCTCGATAGATTCCCATCGCAAATCGATGGAAGGTGGGGTCATGGGAAAGCTGGCCGTGCGTGCGCTGCGCGCCGTGCTCGTGGTGGTGCTCGCCGGCACCGTGTTCGTACAGGCGTTGATGGTGTGGGCGTTGGCCACCGACCCGGAGGACGGGTCACTCCCGCTGACCCCGCTGCGTGTGATCACGATCCTGGGCATGGTGTCGGTCCAGGTCGCACTGGTCTGCGTATGGCGGCTGGTGACGATGGTGCGACGCGGAACCGTGTTCTCTTACGCCGCCTTCCGGCACGTGGACGGTGTGATCGGCGCGATCGTGGCGGCTGCCCTCGTGTGGTTCGCGGTCACGGCCATCAATGCCCCGGGCCAGCGGGACGACCCGGGTGTCACCGTCATCATGGGCGGGGTCGGCGTGGCCATCCTGGGCGTTGCGCTCATCGTGCTGCTGTTGCGGATGCTGCTCGCTCAGGCCGTCGCACGCGACGTCGAAGCGGCGTGCATGCAGGCCGAGTTGGACGAGGTGATCTGATGCCGATCGCCGTCGACATCGACGTGATGCTGGCGAGGAGGAAGATGTCCGTGGGCGAACTCGCGGACCGCGTAGGGATCACGCCCGCCAACCTCGCGGTACTCAAGAACGGCCGCGCCAAGGCGGTGCGCTTCGCGACGCTCGCCGCGCTCTGCGAAGTGCTCGAGTGCCAGCCGGGTGACCTGCTGCGCTGGGAAGCCGAGGCCGCCGCAGACGGATGACGCGCCCTTGCGGACATCCTTCAACGCGGTCACGGCGGCAAGACCTGGCTGAGCGGCTGGTTCTTCTGGCGGGATCACTGGCGGCTCACCGCACGGGTAACGCCCGCGACGATCGTCGTCGCCAGGATCCAGCCAGTGATGATCAGGGTATACGACAGCCACTGGAGCCAGCCCTGAGGGGCGAACGCCGACTGCTGACCGAAATCGATGATCGGCAGGAGCAGGTCGAGGGTGTAGAAGACAGGGTTGAAGTCAGGGGCCTCGCCTGCCTTGACGGGGCGAGGGTGGTGCAGGCCGTATGCGATCGATCCAATGGCCATGAGGGACAACAGCCAGATGGCGGCGCGCAACGGACGGAAGCCGTAGCCGACGGTGGCGTCCTGAACGTATCCCCAGAGCCGTCCGTACCAGGCGAGTGTGTCCCGGCGGCGACGTTGTTTGGCAAGCTGAACGAGCCGGGCCGCGTCGTCGTCGCCGACATGGCGATAGGCCGCCATCAACTGCTCGTATGAGTGAGGTTCATACCGGCCGCCGTCTCGCTCCAGCATCGGAAGGCGGCGTTCGGCGGGTTCGTGGGGGCTGAGTACGGTGTATCTGAGATTGCTGAGATGCACCTGTTCCGGAAGCATCTCCGGTTCGAGGGTCAAGATCTCTATCTGAGAGCGCCGCAGGTTCAGGGCGCCCTCAATGCGATCACCACCGCGCAGCCAGAGCTCACCGATGACACAACTGCTCGCCCGCAGCGCCGTGTCGCCGGGATGCGACAGGTGGGCGTGGAGCATGTCGAGACGCCCCGATATACGCGAACCTCGGAGTTCGACCCGGCCCCGTGTACGTAGGCACCGCGCCCGTACGTGGCCTCCCACGTTGAGGTTCTGGGCGTCCAGCGCGGTGCCGTCGGGCTTGTTGAACTCGGCGTCCTGAACGTTGATTCGCCCGGCGATGGAGGCACCAGTGAGCCGTACCTGTCCGTGCGTGCGCATCTCCGGCGCCCACATGTCGTCCCCGATCGCAGCCTGGTTGAGCTGCAGCACCGCTTCGGAGTGCTCCGACGCCGTGAACTCCGCCCGCTCCATGAACAGCGCCCCGGAGATCTGCGCCCCGGCGAGTTGTACCGGCCCCTCTATTCGGCAGTCCGTCATCCGCAGCACCCCCTCGACTTTCAACGTCGCCGCGTTCAGGCCAGGCAGAACGGAGTTCCTCAGATTGAGCTGGCGCAGCTTGGCACCGTAGAGGTCGGGAACACTGTCGAATTGGCAGTGGCTCAGCCGGACAGCAGCGTCGATCGTGGCGTACTTGAGGTCCAGTACGCCGGTGATCCGTGCCCCAGTGATCTTGAGCGCGGCTATCTCGCCCTCTTCCTGCGGAGCCTTGAGCAGCAGCGTCCGCAACACGCTCGCCCGTATGGTCCGCTCGGCGCCCCAAGGGTTGCCGGGTGCCGGATCCTCGTTCTCGACGCGGAAGTCCACGGACTCGCCTCGTGGAAAAGCTCGCCAAATGCGTGTCTCGGCCGGCGACAGCTCGTTGGTCTCGCTCACGCCGGGACTCTGACGTGCCGTGTTCACGCTGTCAACCGCGAAACGGAGCACTCCAGGCCGCCCGACATCCTCTGCACAACCTCGCCTGCTCACCGATCACCTTTGCGACTTGTGCACGCGTTCCCACGAGTAGCGCCGCCCCCGGAGATCGAGCGGTGCAGTGCGGCGGACGACGCGGGCGGGCGGAACCAGCCGCTCAGCCAGGTCTACCGCAAACCACTCAAGGACCCGCCAGCACCAAGCGAAGCCGCGTCCAAGGGCAGGCCGGGGCGGGCGGTTAGCGGTCGTGCGCGCGCAGGGCGGCAAGGGCCTGCGTGAGGGCCGAGTCCGGTGCTTTGCTGCCGATGTCGTGGACGAAGTCGCCGGTGTGGATGCCGGGTGGGATGCCGGGGCCGTCGAAGGGGGTGCCGGAGGGGGTGAGGAACTCCTCGTCGGGACGCCGGCGCTATAGGTCTCGCCGCCGGTGAGCGGGGCCAGGGGCCCGGTGTAGTGCGGCCGGCTGGGTGCGAGGATGACGCGTCCGCTGGGGCGAGTGAACTTGGCCGGTCGTCCGGGGTGTTGCGGGTCTGCTCGGCGTAGGCGAGGTAGGGGTGGTCGGTAAGGGATTTGGCGACCTGGAGTGCCAGCGCGTCGGAGCCGTCTCCGTTGATCATCACAGCGCGCCGTGCGTCGTGCAGCGGTCGCACCATCGCCCGCAGTTGCGCGAACAGTTCGCCGTCCGGCATACGGTGCCGTAGCCGTTCAGTGCGCCACACACCGTCCACACTGTCGGCCACCCCGGGTACGCCGGCCGCGGGGACCCCGGACAAGACGCCGCGGGCATCTCGACCGGCACAAGATCGGACGCCGGACCAGTTGTTCCGTAGGCAGCGGCGAGGCCCGAGGGTCTCGGTTGTGTGTCCGCCGGGGCGGTGTTCAGACCTGGGCGAGCCGGTCCACCAGCAGTTCCACCCTCGCCTCGGTGTACTTCGGCGGCAGCCGCCCCGACCGGGTCAGGGTCGCCACCCCGTGCAGAGACGCCCAGAACACCTCGGTGAACAGCCCCGGCTCGACACCGTCCCCGGCGACCTCGCCCAAGCTCTCCAGCAGCGCGGCGAACGCGTCCTTGAGAGGTTCGGGCGTGTCCTCCTGTGCGTACGCCAGGCCGCCGTCGAGCTGGAAGATGGCGTCGTAGACCGCCGGGTTGCGTGCGGCGAAGTCGAGGTAGGCGTGTGCGAGGGCGGCGACCCGGGCGCGCGGGGTGTTCGCGGCGGCGGTCGCGGCCCGCACCGCCGCCGCCATCTCGGTGGCGCCCTGGAGGGCGACAGCGCCGATGATCTCGCGCTTGCCGCGGAAGTGGCTGTAGAGGACGGGCTGGCTGTACTCGATGCACTCGGCGAGCCGGCGGGTGGTGACCGCGTCCCAGCCCTGCTGCTCAGCGAGTTCGCGGGCTGTCGCCACGATGAGGCGCTCGCGCTCCGCCCGTTCGCGTTCCTTGCGTTCTTGTACCGACATGCCTCGATCCTAGCACTGCTAGACAAGCGAGCGGCAGCAGCACTAGCGTTGCCTCATCCGCTAGCGGCACTAGATCTTCCGGGGGTCATCATGCTCAACGCGCTCGAGGTCGTCACCACCGTGATCGTCGGCCTGATGGTGGGGGTGGAGTTCTCCGTCCTCTTCGTGATCAACCCGATCCTCAACGCCCTTCCAGAGGACAGCGGCCAGCTCGGCCACGCCCACGGGGGCCGGATGCTCGGCGCCGTGATGCCGGTCTGGTACATCGGTTCGCTCGTGCTCGTCGCGCTCTGGGCCATCGCCGGACGGCACCACGACCGCGCCGGCCTCGTCGTCATCGCCGCCGCGCTGCTGCTCCTCAGTGTGGTCATGTCGATCCTGCTGCTCGTCCCGATCAACAACCGGAACAAGACGTGGACCCCCGAGAACCGGCCCGAGGACTGGAAGCAGCAGCTGAACCGCTGGCAGCGCTGGCACTACGTCCGCGTCGCCGTCATCATCGCCGCCTTCGTCCTGTTGGTCACCGCCCTCACCTGAGCCCACGGCTCACCCCGGGTGGGGCCGGCCCGCACCACGGACGCAACTCCGGCGTGGTCGCGGTGGTGTCCGTACCGAAGCGCAAGGCTTCGGAGAAGCTGTGGGAAGGCGCCCTCGGCGCCCAGCCCCCTTTCGATGACCTCGACGGCCACCGGCCCGCGCTCCTGACCGTCGACGACGCCGTCGACGACGCACCGCCTACCGGGCAGAGCTCTCGGTGCGCGTCGACCGGCCGGTCCGGCCCGACGACCCGATCCTCCAGCACCACTTTCAACTGCCGGACTCCTCTTGGCAGGAGCGCGCCAGCCCCCTGGAGAAGGTAGCCACCGTCGACACTGTCTGCCTGCTCTGTGATCGCAAGGGTGACGAGCCGCGGCCCGAGAGCGCCTGGAGACCGCATCCGCGCCGGCTGTCTCCGCCGAAAAGCGAGTGTCCGAATTGTGCTCTGCGAAGAGGGGCCGCCATGTCGTCACACGAAACCACTCTGATGGAGTCGGTGTGGGACTATCCGCGTCCGCCTGCTCTGCGCCGCGACCCGCGGCGGATCGTCGTCGAGTGCGCGGGCGAGGTTCTCGCCGACACGACCGGCGCACTGAAGATCATGGAGACCAGCCATCCACCGGTGTTCTATGTGCCCCCGGCCGACGTTCGCATGGACCTGCTGCGGTCTGCCTCCCACCACACCTGGTGCGAGTGGAAGGGCATCGCTGACTACTGGGACGTCCTGGTGGGATCGGACATCCGCGCCCTCGCCGCCTGGAACTACTCCGACCCGCGACCGCCCTACGGAGAACTCGCGGATCACTTCGCCTTCTACGCCGGAAGAGTCGACCGCTGCACCGTCGATAGGTACACCGTGCAGCCACAGGAAGGCGACTTCTATGGAGGCTGGATCACTCCCGAGGTCCGTGGCCCTTTCAAGGGAGGAGCCCGAACCCACGGCTGGTGACCCGGCCGGAAACGCCCGCTCAAGCGCTCACTGTGACGGCGGCAGGTGCCGGGCTGGTTCTGCGGGAGGGGAAGGGCGTACCGACGCGGGCGACCTTCGCTCGGTCGTGGTCCCGGTTCTCCTCGCGCCCGCGGGGATTGAAGGAGCGGGTGGCTTCATCGGCCGAGTCCGGTGAGCCCGTCACCGAGGATTTTGGCGCCCAGCAGGACGAGTACGACTGCGGTGATGACGACACTGTTGGTGATCATGAACTCGCGGACGCTGTCCAGGAACGTCGCCGCGCGTCGACCGCCCAGGAAATGGACGACAACGGCTCCCAGGACGGTGCCTGAGCCGAGGAGCACGAAGAGGACGACGCTGACAACGAGAACTTCAGACCTGTTCCGGCCAGTACGCGTCCCCAGTCGGCGATGGCCGACGACGTGCTGTCGGGGTCTTCGGCCTCGCCGAAAACCAGCACGATGACGGTTGCGGCGATGCTGAGGCCGGCGACCCATCCGGCGGCGAACAGCGGGCCGTTGCGATGACCTTGCTTGCCTGCCAGGATCAGCACGATACCGACCACGGGGAACGGGCTCAGCGCGACGGCCAGGGCCGCGGGCAGCATCCCTCCGATCGCCTGCAGCAGCACAGCAGTGACCTCCCCGCCTTCACCCGGCCGGTCCCGCACAGCTCGTGACCCGACGCTGTCCAGACCCCGCCTGTGCACGGCCCGTGGCTTCAACGGCCAATCGGGTCATTGTGACCTGCGGATCAGTCGTCTGCACGTGCGCCGGCTGTCGGGTGCGGCGGTCCTCGCCATGCCGCTGTCGGCCAGGAGCCGGCGACGGCAGGTCGGCGGGTGGCCGGTGAGGGGGTGGTCAGTCGCCGAGGGCCTGGCTGAGGGTTTCGCGGCAGTCGATGACGGTGTCGATGCCGACGAGGCTGATGGTGCGCGCCACGGATTCGCCGATGGCGGCCAGGCGGAGCCAGCCGCCGGCCTCGCTGAGGTCTTGGTGGGCGGTGATGAAGATGTTGATACCGCTGGAGTCCATGAAGGTGACCTGGTGCATGTCGGCCACGATGCGGGGGCGGGGAGTGTCGGAAGCGTCCAGGGCTCGGCGGAGTGCGTCGCCGGTGTGGTGGTCGATCTCGCCGGCCAGGGTCAGCACGCGGATGCCGTCGGTGGTAGTGGTCACGACCGTCAGCTGACCGGTCTGCGCAGCGTGTTCGGCGCCGGTCATTTCTCCCTCAGACATGCGGGTGATCCTGGCACACTCAAGCCCTGGTGCGTAGTGCAGGACGGCATGGTACGAGCGGCGCTGTTGTGTGGCCGATTCAACAGAGGGCCATGGTGTGATCGGCGGCTGTGCGGGTACGCACAGGTTCAATCGCGAACAAGGTATGAAGTGGCGGCGTGATGGAAACAGGCCCGGCGCCGGAAGAGGGCGCGGCGCCGGACGGGCCGGTCATACAGACCAGTGCCGCCCTGGTCGGAGACGGCGCGGACATCGCCCAGGGCCGCCACCTGGCAGCCGCCTTCCTTACCCGGGTCCAGGCCGAGCACGGTCTGGCCGTCTCCCAGCGCGCCATGGACCTCACCCAGCTGGTGGTCAGTGAACTGGTCACCAACGCGCGCAAGTACGCCCCCGGCCCGGTTCTGCTGAACCTGCGCATCCTCGGTGACCTGGTGGAGATCGTGGTGTGGGACTGCGACCCGGTTCTGCCGATGGCCCGGGCCGCGGACGCCGGCCGGGTCGGCCAGCACGGCCTGGAGATCGTCATGGCCGTCGCGCAGGGCTTCGAAGCGCGCCGCGAACCGGTCGGCAAACGCATCACCGCCCGCCTCGCCCTGGCCGACGAGCCCGGCGGCGCCGTCGCCGGACACCGGCCTCCGTGACAACGGCCGACCGCCCGCCTCAAGGGGGGCGGTCGCCGACAGCGTGGCGGGTCAGGGCGGCGCGCGATTCCCCAACGGGACTGCGGGCAGCGCGGCGCCCTGCGATTGTCCGCAGACGTGTTCCGCTAGGAACGGGACGGGGGCGAGCCCCGCGGACGGGGATCCGGGGACGTCGGGCCCCCCGCGTCACGCCCCAGCCCCAGTCACCACAACAGCAGGGGACAGGGCAGGCAGGCCGATCGCGGCCCGTCACCTCATGCGCGGATGCCCACGCGTGGGTCCCGACCGTGCCTGGGGGACCCACTCGGGAAGCTCGCCTCCCAACCGGCCGGCTCCACCCATGCGCCCACCCGCAGGGGCACAACGACGGGCACCACGACGAGGACACCGCACAAGTGGCCCGCGGCCTGTGGCCCGTGGCCTGTGGGAGCACTGCTGCCTGCCGGCGGTCAGTGGATGAGCGGGGCGGCTGAGCGGGCGTGGTCCCACATGCCGTGGAGCTGTTGGAGGGGCCGCTGCTGCTCGCCCTGCAGGGCGTTGAGAACCACCAGGCATCCGGTGAGAGCGGGCACCACCCACTGCACGCAGGCGAGGTGGCGCCGGGCCCGGTCGGCGTCGAAGGGGTGCTGGGCCGCTTCCTCGAGGTCCTGGGGGTCGACGGAGGAGGCGAGCTCCAGCTTCTTGCCGAGGACGCGCGCGTAGGCGGTGGCGGCCAGCGCCGCTGCGGTGACGACCGTCTTCGCCGCCGAGGAGGCGGCAACGCCTTTCTGCTTGGCGAGGCGGTGGGCGTTGACGGCGAGCAGGCCGCTGCCCCCGTACAGGTGGGCGCCGATCGCGACGGCACTGACCGGCATCCACCGCGACCAGCCGGCCGACGCGATCCGCGCCTTGGCCACATCCGTGGCGCCCTCCTGACGTGCCGCGCCGTTGAGACCTACCGCGCCCATCAGGGAGCCGCCGAACCACGCCGCCAGTCCCAGATCGTGCAAGCTGCGGATGACGGTATGGCGTCCGGACATGGAGGTGCTCCTTCGACGGCGTGAGCGGCGGACAGTTCGCGGCTGCGTCCACCCTCACCCGGCCGAGGGCCGGCCGCTATCACTGGTGGCCCAGACGGGCTCACCCGCAGCCGTCGAGTCCGGTGATCCGCAGGGGCGCCGGGTGGAGCGCGAGTGGGCTATGGCGCCGGATACGCCTTCGCGAGCCGGCACCGCCGACCGTCCCCCGCCGGCGACCGCTGCGTCCCGGGTGATCGGACGCATGACTGCTGACGAAGCGCGACCAGCTCCGCGCCGACGCCTGGGGCGCCATTCAGCTGCCGCAGGCGCATCCCGCGGCCGCCGGCGCGGACTCGGCGCTCTCCTCCTGGCCGACGCGGCAGGCGTCGCCGCCGGAGGCGGCGCTCTTGCTCAGCTGGTCCGCGTCGGCCTTGACGACGTAGACCTCCCACGGCTCCTTGCCGGGGCCGGTCACCCAGACCTTGTCCTGGAGGGCGTAGCAGCAGGTGGTGTCGTTCTCCTCGAGGGTCGCGAGCCCGGCTTCCTTCAGCCGGGTCGTGGCGGCCTCGACCTGCTCCGCGGAGGCGACCTCGACGCCGAGGTGGTCCAGGCGGGTGTCCTCGCTGCTCTCGCCCTCGATGAGGACGAGCTTGAGCGGGGGCTCGGTGAGGGCGAAGTTGGCGTAGCCCTCGCGCCGCTTGGCCGGCTCGGCGCCGAACAGCTTGGAGTAGAAGGCGATGGAGGCTTCGAGGTCGGCGACGCGCAGGGCGAGCTGGACACGGGACATGACGGTCTCCCTACAACTTGTTTCGATGACTGTCGATACAGTCGACCTTGCCACTCGGGATCGACGGATGTCAATATTGAGGAATGTCGAAACAAGATGGTCTGCCGGTGCTGGGGCAGGACGACGGCGCATGCTGCGCTCCCATGGTCCGCGAGCCGTTGGGCGAGGAGGCCGCGGCCGAACTGTCGCGGATGTTCAAGGCGCTGTCGGACCCGATCCGGCTTCGGCTGCTCTCCCTGATCGCCTCCCATGAGGGCGGGGAGGCGTGCGTGTGCGACCTCACCGGCCCGTTCGACGTCTCCCAGCCGACGATCTCCCACCACCTGAAGGTGCTGCGGGAGGCCGGGCTGGTCGGCTCCGAGCGACGTGGGACCTGGGTGTACTACTGGGTGGTCCCCGAGGCCTTGGCGAAGCTGTCCGCCCTGCTCCAGATCCCCGTGTCCGTGAAGGCTCCCGCGTGAGCGCGCCCGTGCCGCTGCTGCGACGGGCGGCGGTCGAGACACTGGGGACGGCCGCGCTGGTCGCGGTGGTGGTCGGCTCCGGGATCCAGGCCACCGAGCTCACCCGCGACGTCGGCGTGCAGTTGCTGGCCAACTCCCTGGCCACCGTCTTCGGTCTCGGCGTGCTGATCACCCTGCTCGGCCCGGTGTCCGGGGCGCACTTCAACCCCGCGGTCACCCTCGCCGCCTGGTTCACCGGA
Organism: Streptomyces sp. IBSBF 3136; assembly: GCF_036815105.1. Lineage (NCBI taxonomy): Bacteria > Bacillati > Actinomycetota > Actinomycetes > Kitasatosporales > Streptomycetaceae > Streptomyces > Streptomyces sp. IBSBF 3136. The sequence continues at coordinate 5,174 of NZ_JAJSZC010000196.1, read as the reverse complement.
CGCCGCACCGGCGGCGACCCGACCCTGCGCGACGTCGCCGCGTATGTGCCCGCCCAGCTCGCCGGGGCGATCGTCGGTGCCATGCTGGCCGACGCCGTGTTCGGCAAGCCGCTGGTCCACTTCTCCACCCACGACCGGTGGGCCGGCCACTTGTGGCTGAGCGAGGTCGTGGCCACCGCCGGGCTGGTCTGGCTCATCTTCGGTCTGGCCCGTGCAAGCCGGGCGCACCTGGCGCCGCTGCTGGTCGCCTCCTACATCGGCGCGGCGTACTGGTTCACCTCCTCCACGTCCTTCGCCAACCCGGCCGTCACGATCGGCCGGGGGTTCACCGACACCTTTGCCGGCATCGCCCCCGCCTCCGTGCTGCCCTTCCTCGCCGCCCAGCTGATCGGCGCCGCCGCCGGTCTCTGCCTGGTCGCCGTCTGCTTCGGCCGCCGGGCCGCCGTGGGCGGGAACGAGGCCGTCGTCCCCCACGGCAGGCAGCAGCCCGCCGCCCGTTCCTCCGAAGAAAGCGCTCCGGCCTGATGAGAACCTCCGCCGTTCCCTCCGTGCTGTTCGTCTGCGTGCACAACGCGGGCCGGTCCCAGATGGCCGCCGCCTTCCTCACCCACCTCGGCTCGGACCAGGTCCAGGTCCGCTCGGCCGGCTCCGCCCCCGCCGACACCGTGAACACGGCCGTGGTCGAGGCCATGGCCGAGGTCGGCATCGACATCTCGGCCGAGACCCCCAAGGTCCTCACCACCGAGGCGGTGCAGTCCTCGGACGTCGTGATCACCATGGGCTGCGGCGACGCCTGCCCCTACTTCCCCGGAAAGCGCTACCTGGACTGGCAGCTGGAGGACCCGGCCGGGCAGGGCGTCGCGGCGGTCCGGCCGATCCGTGACGAGATCGAACACCGCATACGCGGCCTGCTGGCCGAACTCGGTGTCGAGGCCACGGAGTGAAGGCCACCGAGACCGGCATGCGCATCGCGCCGCTGAGCCCGGAGCACGCCGAGCAGGTCCTGGCGATCTACCAGCTCGGCATCGTCGAGGGGAACGCCACGTTCGAGACCACCGCCCCGACCTGGGAGGCGTTCGACAGCGCCAAGCTCCCTGCCCACCGCCTTGTCGCCCTCGACGGCGGCCGGGTGCTGGGCTGGGCCGCCGTGGCGCCGGTCTCCGACCGGTGCGCGTACGTCGGCGTCGTCGAGCACTCCGTCTACGTCCACCCCGACGCCCGCGGCCGCGGGGTGGGCCTGGCCCTGCTCACCGCCCTGCTCGCCTCCACCGATGAGGCCGGCATCTGGACGGTGCAGTCGGGCATCTTCCCGGAAAACACCGCCAGCCTCGCTCTGCACCGGCGCGCCGGGTTCCGGGTCGTCGGCACCCGTGAACGGATCGGCCGCCACCACGGGGCATGGCGCGACGTCGTCCTCGTCGAGCGCCGCAGCCCCAGCGTGAACTGAGCCTGACGGAGCCGGGCATCCGAGGGGTGCCAGGGCTTCGAAGCCGAGTGGCCGTGCCCTGCTGGCGCCGTCCCGCGGCGCGGGCTTCTGGAATGCCTACTGCCGACCGCACCCTGCTCATCGTCGTCGCAGCCATCGGAGCCGCAGTCGCGGGAGTCGCCGTGGTCGTCGCACCCAGCCTGATTCCCGTGGTCGGTGTCAGCGCCACGGTGTTCACGGCGCTGCTGCTGGTCCTGAAGGTATGAAGCCACAGCCGGGTCGACGCACGGGACGCGCCGTCCCATGGGCATGCCGCAAGGCCGCACCCGGCGCGCGGACAGGCGGACGAAAGGCATGGGCACGAGCCCGCTACTCGGTGACCATCACACTCCGGCGCGCCCGCCCCGGCCGGCGACACGGCGTACGGCGTCGATGTCGTCGGCGGTGCCGGGGCAGGGTGTCGGGGCCGGTGTGGCGGCCACGCGGCCTGACGGGGGCCACGGGTCCACCGTCCTGACTCAGGAACCGGCACCGCCTTCGCCGACCGCTGCTGTTTGGCTCGGGTCAGCGGCGCCGGCTGCCGGAACGCGTCGTAGCCCGAGTCGGGCGGGGAGTTGGTGGACGACCGCTGCGAGTTCCTGGGCGGGGGGCCGGCGGGTGACCATGAACAGGGTGAGGCGGCCGGGCAGGGGAGCGGGGGACAGGTGGTCGGTGTGTTGTGCGTAGGCGCGTGCGAGTCCGTGGGGGAGTACCGCCGGGCACTGCAGGAAGCGGGCCATCCGCACGGCGGTCTCCGCGGTGGCGGCAGTGCGGGGTCGGGCGCCGAGTTCACTCAGCCGTTCGTGCAGCGCGTCGGTGGACATGTCGTAGGTGTAGGCCACGACGTCGAGTCCGGCGAAGGGACGCCGGCCTGTGCCGACCGCCACACCGGCGGGCGTCAGGAGGGCCGGCCGGTCGCTGCCGACGGGCACCGCGATCACAGTGGCGGGTAGGCGCATCTGGTTGGCGACGGCGACGAAGGCCGCGTCGAGAGATCCCTCACCGACGTCTGCCGTCAGCCGGTCACCGTGTTCCACGACTTGGTGGATGGTGGTGTCGTCCAGCAGTTCTTCCAGGGCGGGAAACAGCCATGGCGCGAGGCTGCTGAAAGTACCGACGGTGAAGGTGCGTGCGTGCGCCGCTGCCCGGGTCCGGTCGAAGATCGTGCCGAGGTGGTCGAGCACGTGAGCCGCTTCCACGCACAGCGCGCGACCGGCCGGTGTCGTCCTGGCCCCGGTGGTGTCGCGGTCGAAGAGCCGCTCCCCTATGCGGCGTTCCAGGGCGGCCAGGCGGTTGCTCACGGCCGGCTGGCTGATGAGCAGTTCCCGTGCGGCCGCACCGAGTGAGCCGTGACGTGCGACGGCTTCGACAAGTCTGAGATCCGAGACAGAAGGTAATGAGCTCATAGGCTCAGGTTATGACGTGTCACTCTGATTCTCCGGCTACCAGAGGCTGTTCGCTCGCCGGAAGATCGAGACGTGAACAACAGACGTGACATCGCCGCCATGCTGGGCACGACCTTCGTGACCTGGATGGGCCAACGTACGACCGCCGTGGCGCTGCCACTGGTCGCGCTGGCCGGTACCGGCTCGGCCTGGTCGGTCGGGCTGGTCGGGGGAGCGGTCGGGGTGCCGATGCTGACATCGCCGTGGTGGGCACGCGAGTTGCGTCAGCGCCTGACCACGGGCCGGTCACTGGCCGGTGTACTCCTGGTTCAAATCGCCGGGCTGCTCGTCGTCCCCGTCGGTGCGCTCCTCGGCCGTGTCGGAGCGCTCCATCTCATCGCCGCCGGACTCGTCACGGGATGCGCGTCCGCGGTGAGCGGGCCGGGACAACGCGCACTGCTGTCGGACATCTGCGACGGCCTGGGGCAGACGGTGGCGACGAAGATGCTGGCGTGGCAGGACTTCACCCACCGAGTGACCATGATCCTGGCGCCGCCGGTGGCCGGCTGGGCCGTCGAGGCCGGTGGGCCGATGCCCCTGCTGTGGGCCGAGGCCGCCGGCGTCGGTGTGGCCGCAGTCCTCCTCCTGAGCGTGCGCGGCACCTCGGCCCCACCTGTGACCACCCGCCCGGCCATTGTTCCCGCAGCCCGGCCGGCCGCCGCTCCGGCCGACGGTGGCCCGGTGGGCGCTCCCGCCATCCGCAATGTACTGGCCGCCCACCAGGACATCCGGCGCGCGGTGACGATGTCCGGAGTCGGTGGACTGGCGTGGTTCGCCTTCACCCTCGGCCTCGCCGTCCTCGGCGCCCGCACCGGACAACCCGGAGTCCTCATCGCGGCCGGTATGACGGGCTACGGCCTGGGGTCGCTCACCGGCGCGCTTCTTGCGCCCGTTGTCGTGCCGCGGCTTCCCCCACTCGCGGCGATCGCGACCGGATGGGTGGTCCTGGGCCTGGCGTTCACCGCCTTGCCCGCGGTGACGTCATCCCTGCTGTCCCTGGGGTGTGTGGCATCGGTCGGTGGCTTCGCCATGCCGCTGGGCATCGGGGCGCTCAACAAGCTCATCACCGCACGCACCAGCGGGGCGCAACGGCGGGCCGCGTTCGCCGCGGAAAGCCTCGTCCATGACGGGGCGGTGTCGATCGGCCTGCTCACCGGCGGCGCCGTCATCGCCCTCATCGGGGCCGGTCCGACACTCATCGGCGCGGGCGGCGTCCAGATCGTCGCCGCCCTGATCATCATCCTGTGGCCGAATGCCGGTGCGGCGCGAGCCTCGCAGACCCTCACGACGGCCCGAGGCGCGCCCACTTGACGCGGGTGACCCCGGCCGCTGACCACGCGGCAGCACCGGCCACGGTGCCGGTCGCTGCCCCGATCCACCCTTCGACACAACACAAGGAGAACAACCGTGGCTACGACCAATGCCTCCCCCGTGCTCGTTCGTGCCTCCCAGGCCGAGACCCTTGCCGACGGCCCCACGAGCCTGATCACCCTGCTGGCGGACGCCGAAGCCACCGACGGCGCGCTGACCGCGAACCGCGCCACGATGCAGGCGGGTTCGCCCGGGACGCCGGCGCACTTCCACACCCGCGCCAGCGAGATGCTGTTCGTCCTGGACGGCGAACTGCGGGCCCTGACCGGGGATCAGGTACACACCCTGAACCCGGGGGACTTCCTCCTGCTCCCCCCGCGCATGCCGCACGCCTTCGCCCCCGCGCCGGGCCGGGACGCCGACGTACTGGTGGTCTTCACCCCCGGACTCGCCCGGTTCGACTACTACCGGCTGCTGGAGCGTGTCGCCCGGGGCGAGGCCACCGTGCAGGAAATCCGCGACTCCTCCGAGCACTACGACAACCACTACATCGACAGCCCCGCCTGGCGCGAAGCCCTGCGAGAAAGCTGACGTACAGCACGGCGCCCGCCTATATGCCCCGTACGTCGTGGAAGTAACTCCCAGGTCGTGGGCTTGTCAGGACGAGGTAAGGGCACATGGTGGCCAGGAGGTTGATAACGATGGTTCCCCTGCTTCTGGTTCTTCTGCTGGCTCTGATCNTGTGGTGGATCGCGGTGATCGTGCTCGTCGTGTGGCTGCTGGGCTTCGTCGTCCGGACGGCGGACAGCGGCGGCCGCAAGGGCCGCTGGTACCGCTGGTAGACGACGGACACACCCGGCGCGAGGAACGCGCCACCCGTAAGGAGTGAGTGGGGGGGGGGGGGGGGGGGGGGGGGGGGGGGGGGGGGGGGGGGGGGGGGGGGGGGGGGGGGG
>NZ_JAJSZC010000195.1:0-15074 GCF_036815105.1 Streptomyces sp. IBSBF 3136 | reverse complement strand
CCCCCCCCCCCCCCCCCCCCCCCCCCCCCCCCCCCCGGCGGCCCCCCCCCCGGCCCCCCCCCCCCCCCCCCCCCCCCCCCCGCTTTCCGGCGTTTCCGGCGGTGTCCCGGGCCCGCCCCTCCGTCGGTGTCCGGGGCCCACCCCTCCGGCGCGCACCCTGGGCACCTCCCGGCTCGCCCCGGAACGCCTCCTGCGCGCACGCCGGTCGTCCGTCGCGAGCACCCCGAAGCCGCCGACGGGCGCCTCTACGCCTCCGCCAAGGCGCCGCGAGGGCTCCGTCGAGGCGCCGCGAGGGCGCCCGCACCCCCCTCCCACACCCTGTGGACCGTCTCCCGCTCGACACCCTGTGTTCGATTAGCCGCCGGGTTACGGCCTCCCTCCACAGATTCGGTGACTTTCTTGCGTCCACATCCTGGGGACCGCCAAGTTGTCCCGAGCTGCGTCCACAGGCAGCCTGGGGAGGCGGCGTCCGCGCAGCTCAGCCCCCTGTGGAATCGTGGACGAACGATCTCCACAGGCTGTGGACGAAACGGAGATCCACAGGCTGTGCACGAAGTTGTCCACGGGAAGCCCACAGGCTGGGGCCGGTTGTCCCCAGCGATCGGCCGCTTCTCCACATGGCTGTCCACTGTTCGGCAACCCGAAGCCCCCGATCACTGCGTCGAGTGAAAGCCGTCACACGAAGGTGCCGGATTGGGGTGTGGGAAACGTGGGTAAACCTGGGGACACAGCTGGGGAGAACTGCCTCCGGGCTGTGGGCGGTGTGTGCAGAACTTTCTGTTCTCCACAGAGACCCCTGGTTTTCCACCGCCTCCGCCCACAGGGCCAGTGGACAAAATTGTGGACCTGACCTGCGAAAACGAGGTTATCCACGGTATCCACAGGCCCTACTACTACTCCCGACTAGAGAGAGCTGGGAATCCGTTTCGAAGCGGGGCCTGTGCACAACTCGCCCTCTCGAGCCCGGCTGCCCCTCGGAGCGACTTGACCCCGACCGGCACCTACTGTCAGTGCGGTGCGTCAGACTGGTCCCCGGCGTCCTTCCCGTCGTGGTGGGCGGTGACGCCGAGTCGGAGGACTCAGTAGCAACAGCAGGAGGCGGCTTACGGTGAAGATCCGGGTGGAACGCGACGTACTCGCGGAGGCAGTGGCCTGGGCGGCACGCAGCCTCCCGGCCCGTCCGCCGGCGCCTGTCCTCGCCGGCCTGCTGCTGAAGGCCGAGAACGGCCAGCTGAGCCTGTCGAGCTTCGACTACGAGGTGTCCGCGCGGGTCAGCGTCGAGGCGGAGGTCGAGGAGGACGGCACCGTGCTCGTCTCCGGCCGCCTGCTCGCCGACATCTCCCGCGCCCTGCCCAACCGCCCGGTGGAGATCTCCACAGACGGTGTACGGGCGACCGTGGTCTGCGGCTCCTCGCGCTTCACCCTCCACACCCTGCCGGTGGAGGAGTACCCGACCCTGCCGCAGATGCCGAACGCCACGGGCACCGTCCCCGGCGAGGTCTTCGCGGCCGCCGTCTCCCAGGTGGCCATCGCCGCGGGCCGCGACGACACGCTGCCCGTGCTGACCGGTGTGCGCATCGAGATCGAGGGCGACACGGTCACCCTGGCCTCCACCGACCGCTACCGCTTCGCGGTCCGCGAGTTCCTGTGGAAGCCGGAGAACCCGGAGGTCTCCGCGGTCGCCCTGGTGCCCGCCAAGACGCTCCAGGACACCGCCAAGGCTCTGACCAGCGGCGACAGCGTCATCCTCGCCCTGTCCGGATCCGGCGCGGGCGAGGGCCTGATCGGTTTCGAGGGCGCGGGCCGCCGTACGACCACGCGTCTGCTCGAGGGCGACCTGCCGAAGTACCGCACGCTGTTCCCGACCGAGTTCAACTCCATCGCCGTGATCGAGACCGCCCCCTTCGTGGAGGCCGTCAAGCGTGTGGCCCTGGTCGCCGAGCGCAACACCCCGGTGCGGCTGAGCTTCGAGCAGGGCGTGCTGATCCTGGAGGCCGGCTCGAGCGACGACGCACAGGCTGTGGAAAGGGTCGACGCCCAGCTCGACGGCGACGACATCTCGATCGCCTTCAACCCGACCTTCCTGCTGGACGGTCTGAGCGCCATCGACTCCCCCGTGGCCCAGCTGTCGTTCACCACGTCCACCAAGCCCGCGCTGCTCAGCGGTAAGCCGGCCCTGGACGCGGAGGCCGACGAGGCCTACAAGTACCTGATCATGCCGGTGCGGCTGAGCGGCTGAGACGCCGACAGCCGTCCACAGGCCGGTGGAGAAGTCCCCCCGGCCTGTGGAAGAACCCGCAGGTGAGGGGCTACGCATGAGCGCGTATGCCCACAGCTGTGCATGAGCGTCCGGGTTTAGGCTCGGCACGGCACGAAGGTGCCTGTCACGCCACACAGCGACCTAAGGAAAACAACTGATGGAGCTCGGTCTCGTCGGCCTCGGCAAGATGGGCGGCAACATGCGCGAGCGGATCCGCCGCGCGGGCCACACCGTCATCGGATACGACCGCAACGCGGACGTCGCGGATGTCCACAGCCTGGAAGAGCTTGTGGGCAAGCTCAGCGGCCCGCGCGTGGTCTGGGTGATGGTCCCGGCCGGCGAGCCCACCCAGTCGACCGTCGACCGGCTGGCCGAGCTGCTGGAGCCCGGCGACGTGGTCGTGGACGGCGGCAACTCCCGCTGGACGGACGACGAACGGCACGCCGAGGAGCTGGCGGCCAAGGGCATAGGCTTCGTCGACTGCGGAGTCTCCGGCGGCGTCTGGGGCCTGGAGAACGGGTACGCGCTGATGTACGGCGGCGACGCGGAGAACGTCGCCAAGGTGCAGCCGGTCTTCGACGCGCTCAAGCCGGAGGGCGACTTCGGCGCGGTGCACGCCGGCAAGGTCGGCGCGGGCCACTTCGCGAAGATGGTCCACAACGGCATCGAGTACGCGATGATGCAGGCCTACGCCGAGGGCTGGGAGCTGCTGGAGAAGGTCGACTCCGTGGAGAACGTCCGCGAGGTCTTCCGCTCCTGGCAGGAGGGCACGGTCATCCGCTCCTGGCTGCTCGACCTCGCGGTCAACGCGCTCGACGACGACGAGCACCTGACGGGCCTGCGCGGTTACGCCCAGGACTCCGGTGAGGGACGCTGGACGGTGGAGGCCGCCATCGACAACGCGGTGCCGCTCCCCGCGATCACCGCGTCGCTGTTCGCGCGGTTCGCCTCCCGCCAGGAGGACTCGCCGCAGATGAAGATGATCGCCGCGCTGCGCAACCAGTTCGGCGGGCACGCCGTAGAGAAGAAGTAATCCACAGGGTCGCACCGCGATCCACAACCCTGGGGGAGGTCGGCGAACGACCATGCACGTCACGCATCTTTCGCTGGCCGACTTCCGCTCGTACGCCCGGGTCGAGGTCCCGCTCGACCCGGGCGTCACCGCCTTCGTCGGACCCAACGGCCAGGGCAAGACCAACCTGGTCGAGGCGGTGGGCTACCTCGCCACCCTCGGCAGCCACCGCGTCGCCTCCGACGCCCCTCTGGTCCGCATGGGAGCCGAGCGGGCCGTCATCCGGGCCCAGGTCAGACAGGGCGAGCGGCAGCAGCTGGTCGAACTGGAGCTGAACCCCGGCCGGGCCAACCGCGCCCGCATCAACCGGTCCTCGCAGGTCAAGCCGCGGGACGTGCTGGGCATCGTGCGGACCGTGCTGTTCGCGCCCGAGGACCTCGCGCTGGTCAAGGGCGACCCCGGTGAGCGGCGCCGGTTCCTGGACGAACTGATCACCGCGCGCTCCCCGCGCATGGCCGGCGTGCGCTCCGACTACGAGCGGGTGCTCAAGCAGCGCAACACGCTCCTGAAGTCCGCCGCCCTCGCGCGCCGGCACGGCGGGCGCTCCATGGACCTGTCCACCCTCGACGTGTGGGACCAGCACCTCGCGCGCGCGGGCGCCGAACTGCTCGCCCAGCGACTCGATCTCGTCGCCGCGCTGCAGCCGCTGGCCGACAAGGCGTACGAGCAGCTGGCACCCGGCGGCGGCCCCGTGGTCCTGGAGTACAAGCCGTCCGCGCCCGGAGAGGCGCACACCCGCGAGGATCTTTACGCCCAGCTCATGGCGGCTCTCGCGGAGGCACGCAAGCAGGAGATCGAGCGGGGCGTCACCCTTGTGGGGCCGCACCGTGACGACCTGGTGCTCCGCCTCGGCCAGCTGCCGGCCAAGGGCTACGCCTCGCACGGCGAGTCCTGGTCCTACGCGCTGGCGCTGCGCCTCGCCTCGTACGACCTGCTGCGCGCCGAGGGCAACGAGCCGGTGCTGGTCCTGGACGACGTCTTCGCCGAGCTGGACGCCCGCCGCCGTGAGCGGCTGGCCGAGCTGGTCGCGCCCGGCGAGCAGGTGCTGGTCACGGCCGCCGTGGACGACGACGTACCGCATGTGCTGGTCGGCGCCCGGTACGCGGTGGCCGACGGAACGGTGGAGCGCGTATGAGCACCGACGAGCCCAAACCCCGCAAGGACCCGGAGCCTTCCGGTGTCGACCTCGCGCGCGTGGCGTTGCGCGCGGCGAAGGAGCAGGCACGCGCGCGGGGTGACGCGGCACGGCAGAAGAAGCAGGCGCGGCGCGGTGGCGGTCTGCGCTCCGGCGCGCGCGCCGACGGCCGTGACCCCATGGCGCTCGGGTCCGCGATCAACCGGCTGATCAGCGAGCGCGGCTGGGAGGCTCCGGCGGCGGTGGGCGGAGTCATGGGCCGCTGGCCGCAGATCGTCGGCGAGGACCTGGCCAAGCACTGTGTGCCGCAGCGGTACGACGAGGACGAGCGGGTGCTCTCCGTGAGCTGTGACTCGACGGCCTGGGCGACCCAGCTGCGGCTGCTCGCCCCGGCGCTGGTCGCCCGGCTCAACGAGGACCTCGGTCACGGCACGGTCCGGATGATCAAGGTGAACGGCCCGGGCGGCCCCGCGCGCCGCTACGGCCCGCTGCGGGCCCCGGGGAGCACCGGTCCCGGCGACACCTACGGGTGACGTACCTCACGTTCCGCGGGCGGCGCGGGGTCCCTTCCGCACGCCTGTCCACAGGTGTGGATCACCACCGGATCACCACCGGATCGCCATCTGACCCCCCGGTAGCCAAGGGTTGACGGCTCGAAGCGCTGAGTGCCGCTGTGAGCCCCTTGGAGCCCCCTTCCGTATATCGGTACTCGGCCGAGGCCGGTTCAGGGCGGCACATGGGGACTCAGGCACCGGCAAACCCCCATCACTGTCAGCGCTACCGGTAGACTGGAAGCCAATCCCGCCCCAACGTGGGGACCGCCCGGGAAAAGCTGAGCAACGCTGATCAAGGCTTACCAACGCAACATGCCGCAGCCGCTCCGGCAACCTGCCGACGAGCCCGGCTCGTGCTGTGCCAGAAAGGGCGCTTCGTGGCCGATTCCGGCAACCCCAACGAGAACAACCCGTCCACCGACGCCGGCGTGAACAGCGCGGCCGCAGACTCCGGCGCGGTCGCCGCCTCCTACGACGCCAGCGCCATCACCGTGCTCGAAGGGCTGGACGCGGTCCGCAAGCGACCCGGTATGTACATCGGCTCCACCGGTGAGCGCGGCCTGCACCACCTGGTGTACGAGGTCGTCGACAACTCGGTCGACGAGGCGCTGGCCGGTTACGCGGACACCATCGACGTGACGATCCTCGCCGACGGCGGCGTGCGCGTCATCGACAACGGCCGCGGCATCCCGGTGGGCATCGTGCCCTCCGAGGGCAAGCCGGCCCTCGAGGTCGTCCTGACCGTGCTGCACGCGGGCGGCAAGTTCGGCGGCGGCGGGTACGCGGTCTCCGGCGGTCTGCACGGCGTGGGCGTGTCCGTCGTGAACGCCCTGTCGTCCAAGGTCTCCGTCGAGGTCAGGACCGACGGGCACCGCTGGACCCAGGACTACAAGATGGGCGTCCCCACCGCCCCGCTGGCCAAGCACGAGGCCATCGAGCAGACGGGCACATCGGTCACCTTCTGGGCCGACCCGGAGATCTTCGAGACCACCGAGTACTCCTTCGAGACGCTGTCGCGGCGCTTCCAGGAGATGGCGTTCCTCAACAAGGGCCTCACGATCAAGCTCACCGACGAGCGCGAGTCGGCGAAGGCCACCGCCGGGGCGGACGAGGCGGGTGCGGACGAGAAGGACGAGGTCAAGACCGTCACGTACCACTACGAGGGCGGCATCGTCGACTTCGTGAAGTACCTCAACTCCCGCAAGGGGGACGCGGTCCACCCCACCGTCATCGACCTGGAGGCGGAGGACAAGGACAAGAGCCTGTCCCTCGAGGTCGCGATGCAGTGGAACAGCGGCTACAGCGAGGGCGTGTACTCGTTCGCGAACATCATCCACACCCACGAGGGCGGTACCCACGAAGAGGGTTTCCGAGCCGCGCTGACGTCGCTGATCAACAAGTACGCCCGCGACAAGAGGCTGCTGCGCGAGAAGGACGACAACCTCACCGGTGACGACATCCGCGAGGGCCTGACCGCGATCATCTCGGTCAAGCTGAGCGAGCCGCAGTTCGAGGGCCAGACGAAGACCAAGCTGGGCAACACGGAGGCCAAGACCTTCGTGCAGCGCGCGGTCTACGAGCACCTCAACGACTGGCTGGACCGCAACCCCGTCGAGGCGGCGGACATCATCCGCAAGGGCATCCAGGCGGCCACCGCGCGCGTGGCGGCCCGCAAGGCCCGTGACCTGACCCGCCGCAAGGGCCTGCTGGAGAGCGCGTCCCTGCCGGGCAAGCTGTCGGACTGCCAGTCGAACGACCCGACCAAGTGCGAGATCTTCATCGTCGAGGGTGACTCCGCCGGCGGCTCGGCCAAGTCCGGCCGCAACCCGCAGTACCAGGCGATCCTCCCGATCCGCGGCAAGATCCTCAACGTCGAGAAGGCCAGGATCGACAAGATCCTGCAGAACCAGGAGATCCAGGCGCTGATCTCCGCCTTCGGCACCGGCGTGCACGAGGACTTCGACATCGAGAAGCTCCGGTACCACAAGATCATTCTGATGGCGGACGCCGACGTCGACGGACAGCACATCAGCACCCTGCTGCTGACCTTCCTGTTCCGCTTCATGCGGCCGCTGGTCGAGGCCGGGCACGTGTACCTGTCCCGTCCCCCGCTGTACAAGATCAAGTGGGGCCGGGACGACATCGAGTACGCCTACTCGGACCGCGAGCGCGACGCGCTGATCGAGATGGGCCGGCAGCGCGGCAAGCGCGTCCGCGAGGACTCGATCCAGCGCTTCAAGGGCCTCGGCGAGATGAACGCCGAGGAGCTGCGCATCACCACGATGGACCAGGAGCACCGCGTCCTCGGCCAGGTCACCCTGGACGACGCCGCCCAGGCCGACGACCTGTTCTCGGTCCTCATGGGCGAGGACGTCGAGGCCCGCCGCGCGTTCATCCAGCGCAACGCCAAGGACGTCCGCTTCCTCGACATCTGAGTCGGTCTCAGCTGACCGCACCAGGAAGGATCTTCACCAGCAATGGCCGACGAGAACACTCCGGAAACCCCTGAGACCGAGGGCGGCGAGCTCACGATGCGCGTCGAGCCCGTCGGGCTCGAGACGGAGATGCAGCGCTCGTACCTGGACTACGCGATGTCCGTCATCGTGTCCCGTGCGCTGCCCGACGTCCGGGACGGTCTCAAGCCCGTCCACCGCCGCGTGCTTTACGCGATGTACGACGGCGGCTACCGCCCCGAGCGCGGCTTCTACAAGTGCGCCCGTGTCGTCGGCGACGTCATGGGCAACTACCACCCGCACGGCGACTCCTCGATCTACGACGCGCTGGTCCGCCTGGCGCAGTCGTGGTCGATGCGGATGCCGCTGGTGGACTCCAACGGCAACTTCGGCTCCCCGGGCAACGACCCGGCGGCGGCGATGCGCTACACCGAGTGCAAGATGGCGCCGCTGTCGATGGAGATGGTCCGCGACATCGACGAGGAGACCGTCGACTTCACGGACAACTACGACGGCCGCTCCCAGGAGCCGACCGTCCTGCCGGCCCGCTTCCCGAACCTGCTGATCAACGGCTCGGCCGGGATCGCGGTCGGCATGGCGACCAACATCCCGCCGCACAACCTGCGCGAGGTCGCGGCCGGCGCCCAGTGGTACCTGGAGAACCCCGAGGTCTCGCACGAGGAGCTGCTGGACGCGCTCTTGGAGCGCATCAAGGGCCCGGACTTCCCGACCGGCGCCCTGGTGGTGGGCCGCAAGGGCATCGAGGAGGCGTACCGGACCGGCCGCGGCTCCATCACGATGCGCGCGGTGGTCGAGGTCGAGGAGATCCAGAGCCGCCAGTGCCTGGTGGTCACCGAGCTGCCGTACCAGGTGAACCCGGACAACCTGGCGCAGAAGATCGCCGACCTGGTCAAGGACGGCAAGATCGGCGGCATCGCCGACGTCCGCGACGAGACGTCGTCGCGCACCGGTCAGCGCCTGGTCATCGTCCTCAAGCGGGACGCGGTCGCCAAGGTCGTGCTGAACAACCTGTACAAGCACACCGACCTCCAGACGAACTTCGGCGCCAACATGCTGGCGCTGGTCGACGGCGTGCCGCGCACGCTGTCCCTGGACGCGTTCATCCGGCACTGGGTGACGCACCAGATCGAGGTCATCGTCCGCCGTACGCGGTTCCGGCTGCGCAAGGCGGAGGAGCGCGCCCACATCCTGCGCGGTCTGCTGAAGGCCCTGGACGCCATCGACGAGGTCATCGCGCTGATCCGGCGCAGTGAGACCGTCGACGTGGCGCGCACGGGCCTGATGGGCCTCCTGGAGATCGACGAGATCCAGGCCAACGCCATCCTCGAGATGCAGCTGCGCCGGCTGGCCGCCCTGGAGCGCCAGAAGATCGTCCAGGAGCACGACGAGCTCCAGGCGAAGATCCAGGAGTACAACCAGATCCTCGCCTCGCCGGTGCGTCAGCGCGGGATCGTCAGCGAGGAGCTGGCCGCGATCGTCGAGAAGTACGGCGACGACCGCAAGACCAAGCTGATCCCGTACGAGGGCGACATGTCCATCGAGGACCTGATCGCCGAGGAGGACATCGTCGTCACCGTCTCGCGCGGCGGTTACGTCAAGCGGACCAAGACGGACGACTACCGGGCGCAGAAGCGCGGCGGCAAGGGCGTGCGCGGTACGAAGCTGAAGGAAGACGACATCGTCGACCACTTCTTCGTCTCCACCACGCACCACTGGCTGCTGTTCTTCACCAATAAGGGCCGGGTGTACCGGGCGAAGGCGTACGAGCTGCCGGAGGCCGGTCGCGAGGCGCGCGGACAGCACGTGGCGAACCTGCTCGCCTTCCAGCCGGACGAGGCGATCGCCGAGATCCTCGCGATCCGTGACTACGAGGCGGCGCCGTACCTGGTGCTGGCGACCAAGTCCGGTCTGGTCAAGAAGACGCCTCTGAAGGATTACGATTCGCCTCGTTCCGGCGGTGTGATCGCGATCAACCTGCGGGAGCGGGAGGACGGAACCGATGACGAGCTGATCGGTGCCGAACTCGTCTCGGCCGACGACGATCTGCTTCTGATCAGCAGGAAGGCGCAGTCGATCCGTTTCACCGCCACGGACGACTCCCTGCGACCGATGGGCCGCGCCACCTCGGGTGTCAAGGGGATGAGTTTCCGCGAGGGCGACGAGCTTCTCTCGATGAATGTCGTTCGACCCGGTACGTTCGTGTTCACTGCTACGGACGGTGGGTACGCGAAGCGGACCGCCGTCGACGAGTACCGCGTCCAGGGTCGCGGCGGCCTCGGCATCAAGGCCGCCAAGATCGTGGAGGACCGCGGCTCACTCGTCGGCGCGCTGGTGGTCGAGGAGAACGACGAGATCCTCGCCATCACCCTGTCCGGCGGTGTGATTCGTACGCGAGTCAACGAGGTCAGGGAGACGGGCCGTGACACCATGGGCGTCCAACTGATCAACCTGGGCAAGCGCGATGCCGTGGTCGGTATCGCACGTAACGCCGAGGCGGGACGCGAGGCGGAGGAGGTCGACGGCGACGAGGCCGTCGACGAGGCCGCCGAGGGTGCCGCGACCACCGGCACGGACGAGGGTGAGGCGCCCTCGGCCGAGTAGCACGAGGAGAGAGTCATCGTGAGCGGAGCCACGGGCGCCGGATCGGCCGGTACCTCCAGGGGTACGGGAGCGGACGGCGGCGGCCGTGGCTCCGCCACGAACGGGGCGGGGGCGGCGGATCCGCACACCACCCAGCTGAGGGCGGTCAAAGGGACCGCGAAGGACTCGTCGGGGCCTGACACGCACGGAGCGCAGGGGGCAACTGTGACGGAAACCCGAGGCGGGCAGACCGGTTCGGCCTCGCCGCTGCCCGGCGAGCGCCGGCCCGAGCAGGCCGACGGCCCCTACCACCCGCCGCAGGCCTATCCGGCGCAGGCGGCCGCGCCCGCAGGCGCCGTGCGCCGGCCGCGCACCGGCGCGCGGACCGCGCCGCGCACCCGCAAGGCCCGGCTGCGGGTCGCCAAGGCCGACCCGTGGTCGGTCATGAAGGTCAGCTTCCTGCTCTCCATCGCCCTGGGCATCTGCACGATCGTCGCGTCGGCGGTGCTGTGGATGGTCATGGACGCGATGGGCGTGTTCTCGACGGTCGGCGGCACCATCTCGGAGGCGACCGGCTCCAACGAGGCCAACGGCTTCGACCTGCAGGCCTTCCTCTCCCTGCCGCACGTCCTGACGTTCTCGACGATCATCGCGGTGATCGACGTCGTCCTCGCGACGGCGCTGGCCACGCTCGGCGCGTTCATCTACAACCTCTCCGCGGGCTTCGTGGGCGGCATCGAGCTGACGCTGGCCGAGGACGAGTGACCCCACCTGCCGGTCCCGCCGACAGCCCCCCGACAACCGATTTTGGGACTTCCCCGGTCGTGCGCTAATCTTCAGGAGTCAGCGCGCGGGACACACACCGCAGAGCGCGGCGGGGCTATAGCTCAGTTGGTTAGAGCGCATCCCTGATAAGGATGAGGCCACAGGTTCAAATCCTGTTAGCCCCACCAGCGAAAAGACCCTCGGTCCACTAGGGCCGGGGGTCTTTTGACACCCACGCTTGACACCAACGGCGGCGAATCAGCCGATGAGCGGGTCTTCCAGCAGCTCGGCCAGCATCGCAACGGCTTCCCGCTCACTGTCGCCCACCACGTGCGTGTACACGTCCATGGTCATGCTGATCTGGCTGTGCCGGAGGATCGCCTGAGCGACCTTGGGATGCACCTTCAGGAAGGCGAGCAGGGTCCCGCAGGTGTGCCGGGCGAGCCGGACGGTGATGCGGCGGACGCCGGCGCGCTTCACCAGGCGGTCGAAGGTCCGGGAGAAGCCCGTGGGATCAATCATGCCGCCGTGCTCGGAAGAGAAGATCAGATCGTGGTCCGTCTCCTGTGTCCAGTGGGCTCCGGCGATCCTCTTCTCCAGCTCCTGGAGCTCCCGACGCTCCTCCAGGGCGCGAGCACAGAACTCCGGGAGGGGCAGCACCGCCTGTGACGATTCCGTCTTGAGGTCCTTGAGGACCAGGCCGACGCCCTTCTCCCTCTGCACCTGCTTGACGGGAGTGAACTGGCCGGCCTCGAAGTCGATGTCCTGCCACCGCAGGCCGAGGACTTCACTCCGCCGAAGGCCGAGCACGAGGACCAGGACGCAGGCCGCGTAGAGGCGGTGAGCGCGGACCGAGCGGAGGAACACGATCGCCTCCCGCGCGCTCCACGCCGCACCCTTGTCCTTGGTGACCTTGGGCATGTCCACCAGGAGCGCGACGTTGCGCGTAAGCAGCTCCTCTCGCATCGCCCGGTTGAGGGCGTTCCGGAGGACGCGCAAAACCTCGAAGCGCGTGGCGGCGCCGACCTTCTCCCGCTTTAGCGCGGCCATGAACGCACGGAGCTGCGCGGGCGTCAGCTTGACGAGCGGCTTCTTGCCGAGGTGAGGCAGCAGGTAGAGCCGCACCTTGGACTCGTACTTCACGAAGGTGTTGTGCTCGCGCTCCGGCTGGACGATGTGCTCCAGCCAGTACGCCAGCCACTCACCGAGAGTCCATGCGCGAGAGGGCACCGGAACGCCGTTGCGCTCCTGGTCCTGGAGCTTGCCGAGCTTCTCGTTGGCCTCGTCCCACGTGCTGCCGTAGACGGTCTTGCGGACGCGGTTGCCGTCGGTGTCAGTGACGTACGCACGGCCCATGTAACGACCATCCGCCCGCTTCGAGATCGTGCCCCCACCATTAGGGCGACGCTTGGCCATCAGGCGGCCTCTCCAAGCTGCCCCATGATGAAGTCCCGAACCGCTTCCGTCGGGATACGACGGCAGCCGTCCACCTTGATGGACACCAGCCGGTGGGTGCGGATCAGGTCATAGACCTTGGTGCGACCGACCTTAAGTCGTTCCATGACCTCCGGGACGGTCAGCAGCTCAGGCATAGCGGCGGTCATGCGGCGACCCCTTCCAGGTCGAGCAGGGCGGGTAGTTCTTCGCGGGCGGTCTCGCGGGCGTGCCGGATGTCGCGGCGGATGTTGGCGGCGAGCCAGGATTCGCCGGGTGTGTGGCCGTGGCCGGCGTAGGACCAGTGGGCGAGGGTCAGGGTGGTTGCTTCCTCGTCGTCGGGGTCGGGCAGGCCGAGGGCGGCGCGTTGCTGGGCGGCGCGGTAGTCGGCGCGGACCTGGCGGAGTGCGCTGAGGGTGGTGGAGTAGCGGCGGGATTTGGTGGAGAAGTGGCCGCGGAAGCCGAGCATGTGGGCCCAGTCCCGTAACTTCCGGTCGGGGTAGAGCAGGTGGAGGTCGAGGCAGGCGGCGATGAGCCGGGCCGGATGGTCGGGCACCTCGAGGAGGGCCAGGGCCTCTTTGTTGCCGATGCGGCGGTCGACGGTGCCGGTGGTCTCGGCGGCCTTGGTGGCGTACTTGGCGACGTAGGAGGCGACGGCCTGTTCGGTGATCTCGGCACCGTCTCCGAAGGCCCGGATCGGGCGTACGTCGATCTGCTCACCCCACCGGAGGGTCCGGACAGGCTGGTCCCCGGCCGGGGGCACGTCGACCACGACGCGGGCGGCGGCGGCCCGGATCGCATCGTTGAGGAGTTCGCCGGTGGCCCAGGCCGGGGGCGGGCTGTCGGGGCCCTCGGGGCCGTCGAAGCGGATCACTGCGTGGAAGTGGACCGCGCCGCGCTTCTGGTACTCCGCCACCTTGCCGAAGGAGACGCGGGACTGTTCCCGGGCCGCTTTCTGGGTGAGGCCGGCGCGACGGGCGATCTCGCGGCGCAGGTAGATCGTGAAGTAGCGCCAGAGGTCGGAGGCGTGGTTGTTCCACAGCACGGCGCCCGCGTAGTCGTACGTATCCGGGTCGAGCGGGGTGCCCAGCTCGGGGGCGTCCTCCTGGTGGTGGGTGCCGCAGCGGCAGGGCCGGGTGTCGGGCCGGTTGTGGACCGGGCCGAAGGACGGCGCGGTCAGGGTGGCGAAGACGCGCGGGTGGTCGCGGATCGTGTCCGGGGTGCCCTTGGCGGGGTCGCCAACGAGGCCGGCGCGGATGAGGTGGTAGGTGTCGCCCGCATAGGTCCAGGCGCAGGCCGGGCAGCGGGAGGCGCGGCGGTTGCCGCAGGCGACGCGGAGGATGCCACCGGGTTCGGTGTCGGTGGAGTAGGCGTGGAGGACGTGTCCGGTGGCTGCGTCGCGGGTGACGGTGGAGCCCATCAGGCGGATGGGGTCGGTGCAGCCGCCGGTGCGGCGGATCTGGTCTTGGATGCGGTCGAAGCCGTCGGACCCGGCCAGCCTCAGTACGTCGGTGAGGGTGGCCGGGTCCAGGCCCGCCATGGTGGCGGCGTTGGTCAACGGGTCACCTCCCGGCGCGGGAGAGCTGCGCGGCGGGCAGCTGGCGGCCGGTGCCCTTGCAACGGGCGCAGGTGACGGAGATGGTCACGCGGGTGCCGTCGCGGTGGCGGGTGCCGGTGGTGATGTGGGCGGTGGCGTGGCCGTCGCAGTCGTGGCAGATCCGTGCGCGGGTGTGCTGGGGCATGATGGGGCTTCCCTTTCGGGTCCGTTGGATCAGGAAGGTGGAGCCGTCCGGGGCGGCGGTTCTTTGGCGAGAGAGCCGCCCCGGGCGGGCGTTACTTGATGCGGCCGGACCGCTTACGGCCGGCGTTCCAGATGCGCTTGTCTTCCTTCGTGGCGGTCCCGTCCTTCAGCCGCCCGTAGATCTCCCGGTCGAGCTGTGCGCCACGGCGCTTGCCGTCCTCGATGTGCTGGTCCTCGTCGGGGTGAGGACGCTTGCTGAAGATGCCCATGGGGGTTCCTTTCGTGGTTAGTGGTGGGTGTTGCGTCGGCCGTGGCCCTTGGCCACGTACATCGAGGCGTCGGCCGCCGACAGGGCGTCGGTCAGGGTCGGGACGGGCAGGTCCGGGCGGTGGCAGAAGCCGACGGAGGCCGAGACCGGCAAGGTGTGCCCGTGGTGCTCGGTGGGCTGGTCCAGGGCGGCCTGGAGGGCGGAGAGGCCGGGGGCGTGAGCGGGATCGGCGATGATGGCGGCGAATTCGTCTCCGCCGAGGCGGGCGGCGATCCCGTGGCGTCCGCACCAGTCACCGAGGCGGCGGGCGGTCGCGGTGAGGACCGCGTCTCCGGCCGGGTGGCCGTGGGTGTCGTTGATGGCCTTGAAGTCATCCAGGTCGACCAGGACCACGAGGGCGCCGGGGTGCTTGGCGAGCAGGCGTTCGGCGCGGGCGGTGAATCCGGCGCGGGTGTGCAGGCCGGTCAGCGGGTCGCGGCGGGCGGTGGCCAGGCGGCGGGTGAGCATGCCGCCGTGCACGGCCCAGCCCAGGGCCGGGAGGGCTGCTGCGATTAAGTGGCTGTCCATGCCGGTCACCGGCTCTTGTTGAGGTCGTTGACGAGCAGGCGCAGGACGATGGCGACCACGGCGACGGAGACGCCGGTGATGGCGACGGCCAGGAGGAGCGAGACCAGGACCGCGCCGACGACCAGGACCACGGCGCCACCACCGGCGGCGAGGGCGAGCGCGCTGCCCGGGGTGAGCTGGATGGTCGGCCGGGTGGAGACCGGCGCCGCGGGGGCGACCGGGGC
>NZ_JAJSZC010000194.1:0-15226 GCF_036815105.1 Streptomyces sp. IBSBF 3136 | reverse complement strand
CCCCAGCACCGCCAGCCCCGCCCCCGCCAGCGCGGGCGACGTCGCTCCGAAGCCCGCTGCCAGGGCCAGGCCGCCGATCCAGGCGCCGCCCGCGTTCGCGAGGTTGAAGGCGGCCTGGTTGGCGGAGGAGGCGAGGGAGGGGGCCGCCGCGGCCTTCTCCATCACCATCAGCTGGAGGGGGGAGCCGGTGACGAACGCCGCCATGCCGAGCAGGGCCACGGCGAGGGCCGCGCTCCACTCCGCCCGCATCAGGAGCGGGAAGAGGAGCAGGACGGCCACCAGGGAGGCGAGGCCGCCGAACAGGGTGCCGCGCAGGGAGTGGTCCGCGAGGCGGCCGCCGAGGAGGTTGCCGGCCGTCGCGCCGACGCCGAACAGGGCGAGCAGCAGCGTCACGTTCGTCTCGGCGAAGCCCGCCGCGTCCGTGAGCATCGGGGTGACGTAGCTGTAGGCGGCGAAGAGCGCGCCGAAGCCGGCCACGGTGGTGCCCAGGGCCAGCCACACCGGCAGCGACCGCAGCGCCGCCAGTTCGCCGCGCAGGCCGGTCGTGGGGGCGGCCGCGTTGTCGTGGGGGATCAGCAGGGCGAGGGACGCTATCGCGGCCAGGCCGATCGCGCTCACGCCGAGGAAGGTCGCCCGCCAGCCGAGGTGCTGGCCCATCAGCGTGGCGACGGGGACGCCGGCGATGTTGGCGACGGTCAGGCCGAGGAACATCAGGGACACCGAGCGCGCCTTGCGCTCCGGCGCGACCATGCCGGTGGCCACGACCGCGCCCACGCCGAAGAACGCGCCGTGCGGCAGCCCGCTGAGGAAGCGGGCGGCCAGCAGGGAGTCGTAGCCGGGGGCGAACGCGGAGAGCGCGTTGCCCGCGACGAACAGGGCCATCAGTCCGATCAGCACCTGGCGGCGCGACATGCGCGCGGTGAGCGCCGCCAGCAGCGGGGCGCCGATGACGACGCCCAGCGCGTAGGCCGAGACGAGGTGTCCCGCGGTGGGGATGGAGAGGTGCAGGTCGTCCGCGACGTCGGGGAGCAGCCCCATCATCACGAACTCGGTGGTACCGATACCGAAGGCGCCGACGGCCAGGGCGAGCAGGGCCAGGGGCATGAAGGGCCTGTGCCTTTCGAGGGAGAGCGGAGTTCCGTCCACTATATGTTCAGTGGCGGAACAAAGTCTCCCGGGCGCGGTATTCCGGCGGGTTACGAGGACGTGTCGAGCTTCACACGCGCGGCCACCGGCAGGTGGTCGCTGCCCGTACGCGGCAGCGTCCAGGAGCTCTCCGGCTCGACGCCCCTGACCATGATCTGGTCGATCCGCGCCATCGGGAAGGACGCCGGCCAGCTGAACCCGAAGCCGCTGCCCGCCGCTCCCTGCGTGGAGCGCAGCTGGGAGGTCACGGCGTTGAGCGAGCGGTCGTTCATCGTGCCGTTCAGGTCGCCGAGCAGCACGATCCGCTTCAGCGTCTCGTCGGCGATGGCCTCGCCGAGCGCGTCGGCGCTCTTGTCGCGCTGCCGGGCGGTGAACCCGGCCTCCATCTTCACGCGCACCGAGGGCATGTGGGCGACGTACACCGCGAGCGGGCCCTCGGGGGTGGCGACGGTCGCGCGCATCGCGCGCTTCCAGCCGAGCTTGATGTCGACCGCCTCGACGCCGGTCATCGGGTACTTGCTCCACAGCCCGACCGTGCCGACGACCGCGTGGTACCGGTACGTCGACGCGAGCGTCTTCTCGTACACCGGGACGGCGGACGCGGGCAGCTCCTCCAGCGCCAGCAGCTCGGCCCCGGAGGAGGCGACGTCCCGCGCGGTCACGGCCGGGTCGGGGTTGTCCGCGTTCACGTTGTGGGTGGCCACCATCAGGTCGCCGCCGGTGCCCTGCTTGTCGGTGAGCAGACCGCCGAAGAGGTTCAGCCACACGATGCCCGGGAGCAGGACCGCGATCAGGGCGGTCGCCGACCTGCGCAGCACGCCGAGGACCAGCAGCACCGGGATGGCCAGCCCCAGCCAGGGCAGGAACGTCTCGCTGAGACTGCCCAGGTTGCCCACCCGGTTGGGGATGTGCGAGTGCACCAGCATCACCAGGGCGAGCAGCAGCGCGAGGACGGCGAGGACGACACCTCTGCGCCAGACGCGCGGATCGCCGCGCCAGCCGTGCAGCAGGCGCCGCACCAGGCGTCGGAGCCGCGATCCCGGTCGCTCGGGCCCCGAGCCTCCGTGGTCCGTCTCCGTCAAGTACGCCTGCCGCGCCATACCGTCTGCCTCACTGCCTGCCGTGCCCACCGTCGTTCCCCCCGCGCTCTTCCGACCCTAGGGGATGATCGGCTCCGATCCCGCCGTCCCGCGACGGCCGTACGGAAGACGAGGACGAACGAGGCGGCGCCAGGGGTTCCGGTTACCCCCGGCACCGCCCGGGTCTGTGACGAAACGCGCACATACGCGCTACGAGGTCGGCGAGCTGACGGGCCGTAGGCCGGCCAGGACCGTGTCGACGATCTCCTCCGCGAGGCCCTCGGGCAGCTCGGCGTCCGGGCGCATGACGGAACGGACCAGCATGGGGCCGACGAACATGTCGTTGACCAGCTCCAGGTCGACGTCCGGCCGCAGTTCGCCGTCGCGCAGCCCGCGCCGCAGCACGTCCATGCCGAGCGCGCGCCGGGGCGCTATGACGCTGGCGTGGTAGGCGGCCCAGATCCGCGGGCTGGACTTCATCTGGGCGTAGACGTTGTGCAGGATCACCGAGGAGCGGGTCGCGAGACCGCGCCGGCGCAGGCTCTCCAGCAGGACGACGAGGTCGTCGCGCATGGAGGTGCCGGGGAGTTCGGGGTCGGGGGGTTCGGCGGCGCGCACGACGTCGACGAACAGTTCCTCCTTGCCGCTCCAGCGGCGGTAGATGGTGGCCTTGCCGACGCCTGCCGTGCGGGCGACGCGCTCGATGGAGAGCTCGGCGAGGGGCACGCCCTCCTCCAGGAGCTGCATCACACCCTCGATGATGGCTCGTTCCACGGCCTCACTGCGCGGTCGTCCCCGCGCGGGCCCGTCCGGCCGCGGCCGGCTATCGGCAAGGCTCACTCGTCCGTCCTTTCGGTGTGCTGCGGGAATTGTCCCGCAGCCGCCTCCTTCCCCCGTGGAGTGGTGCTGGTGCGGTCAGTCCTTCGCGGCGACCAACTCGGGTTCCCGCTTGCCCTCCTGGCCGGCCGGCGGCTTGCCCGGCAGCCACAGGGCGGTCACCACGGCGCCGACCAGCGCGACACCCGTGCCGCACAGCGCCGTGACGTGCATGGCGTGCAGGAAGGCGTCGTTGGCGGGCGTGATCAGGCCCTGGCCGCGCGCGCCGAGCTTCTCGGCGATGCCGAGGGTGGCCTCGATGGACTCCCCCGCGGTGTCGCGCAGCCCGGGCGGCAGCAGGCCGAGCTTGCCCTCGATGCCGTCGCGGTAGGCGGTGGAGAGCACCGAGCCGAGCACGGCGATGCCGAGGGCGCCGCCGACCTGGCGGAAGGTGTTGCTGAGCGCGGAGGCGGAACCGGCCTTCTCGCGGGGCAGGGCCTGCATGATGACGACGGAGGTCGGCGTCATGATGTGCGCCATGCCGGTGCCCATCAGGAAGAAGACGATCTCCAGCAGCCAGATCGGCGTGTCGGCCTCGAAGGTGGCGAAGGTGGCCAGCGTCGCGGCGATCAGCACCAGGCCCGCCGTGGTGGTGGCCTTGTTGCCGAACCGGTCGACCACCAGCCGGGCACGCGGCGCGAAGATCATCTGAGCGGCGGCCAGCGGCAGCATCAGCACGCCGGACTCCAGCGGCGAGTAGCCGCGCACGCTCTGGGTGTAGAAGACCGAGAAGAAGGTGACGCCCATCAGCGCGAAGAAGACCAGCGCGATGGCCGCCATGGCCGCCGAGAAGACCTTGTTCTTGAAGTAGGTGACGTCCAGCGACGGGTGGTCGCTGCGCTTCTCGTGGACGACGAACGCGGCGAGGACGGCGAGACCGGCGACGATGGTCGCCAGTACCTTGGCGTCGGTGAAGTCGGCCAGCTCGCCGCCCTTGATGATGCCGTAGACGAGCAGGACCAGGCCGACGACGGACAGCACCACGCCGACGGGGTCGAGCCGGCCCGGGTTCGGGTCGCGGGAGTCGGGCACCAGCCACACCATCAGGGCGAGCGCGACGATCACGATCGGCACGTTGATGAGGAAGACCGAGCCCCACCAGAAGTGGTCGAGGAGGGCGCCGCCGGTGATCGGGCCGATGGCGATGGCGAGGCCCACGCCGCCCGCCCAGATGCCGATGGCCTTGGGCTGCTCCTCGCGCTCGAAGACGTTCATCAGCACCGCGAGGGTGGCCGGCATCACGAAGGCGGCACCGAGGGCCATCAGGGCCCGGTAGGCGATGAGCTGGCCCGGGGAGCCGGACTCGGCGGCCAGGGCCGAGCCGAGGCCGAACACGACGAGGCCGCCGAGCAGGACCTTCTTGCGGCCGAGGCGGTCGCCGATGAGCCCGGCGGTGAACAGCAGGCCGGCGAAGACGAGCGTGTAGGAGTTGATCGCCCACTCGATCTGGCTCTGCGTGGCGCCGAGGCCGGTGGGCGCCGGGGTGGAGATGGTCTTGATGGCGACGTTCAGGATCGAGTTGTCGAGCACCACGATGAGCAGGCTCAGCATCAGCACGCCGAGGATCGCCCAGCGGCGCCGGTGCACCGCTTCCGGTATCCGGGAGGCAGGGACGGATGTTGTCATGCGTCCGAGCCTAAGGCCATTCCGATACGGAACCGTCTCGTATCTTATTTTCTTTACTCGGGCCTTACGGAATGAGGCTTGATCGGACGCGGAAGGGATCACACGGGGGTCCCCTGGCCCCGAACGGCACGAGGTGCCACCATGGAGGCGATCCGGGGACGCCGTGAGGGCGCCTCGAGATGACTGAAGGAGCCGTTGCCATGACGCAGCTTTCGGCTGCCCAGAACAAGCCCTCCGACGGCAGCAAGGCGCTGTACGGGGGTAAGGGCACACGCCGCATCACCGTCCGCGACATCGCCCTCGCCAAGGAGCGGGGCGAGAAGTGGCCCATGCTCACCGCCTACGACGCGATGACCGCGTCCGTCTTCGACGAGGCCGGCATCCCGGTCATGCTGGTCGGCGACTCGGCGGGCAACTGTCACCTGGGCTACGAGACGACCGTACCCGTCACCCTCGACCAGATGACCATGCTGTCGGCGGCCGTCGTACGCGGCACGACCCGCGCCCTGATCGTCGGCGACCTGCCCTTCGGCTCCTACCAGGAGGGTCCGGTGCAGGCGTTGCGCTCGGCGACCCGGCTGGTGAAGGAGGCCGGGGTCGGCGCGGTCAAGCTGGAGGGCGGCGAGCGGTCGCACGAGCAGATCCGGCTGCTGGTGGAGTCCGGCATCCCGGTCATGGCGCACATCGGGCTGACCCCGCAGTCGGTCAACGCGATGGGCTACCGCGTGCAGGGACGCGGCGAGGAGGCCGCCCAGCAGCTGCTGCGCGACGCCAAGGCGGTGCAGGACGCGGGCGCCTTCGCGGTCGTCCTGGAACTGGTGCCGGCGGAGCTGGCCGCCGAGGTGACGCGGGTGCTGCACATCCCGACGGTGGGCATCGGCGCGGGTCCCGAGACGGACGCGCAGGTCCTCGTGTGGACCGACATGCTCGGGCTGACCCCGGGCCGGGTCCCGAAGTTCGTCAAGAAGTACGCGAACCTGCGCGAGGTCATGAGCGACGCGGTCAAGGAGTTCGCGCAGGACGTCGTCGGCGGGACCTTCCCGCTGGAGGAGCACTCCGTCCACTAGACCACCACGGCAACACCCCGGCAGCCCCGCTGATCGTCCCCCGTCGGCGGGGCTGCCCCTTTGCGGGCCCGCCCCTTCGCGGGCTGTCGGCGGTCTGTCGGGCCGTGTAGGCGGGCTGTCGGTGGTTTGTCGGCGGACCCTGGCACCGTCTTCGGCATGACGCGAATCGACGACAACCCCGCCGGCGGGCGCCCCGCCGTGGCCGTACGGGGACTGGTCAAGCACTACGGCGAGACCAAGGCGCTGGACGGGGTCGACCTGGACGTGCGCGAGGGCACCGTGATGGGTGTGCTCGGGCCCAACGGTGCGGGCAAGACCACCCTCGTGCGGATCCTGTCCACCCTGATCACCCCGGACGCCGGGCAGGCCACCGTGGCCGGCTACGACGTCGTGCGCCAGCCCCGGCAGCTGCGCCGGGTGATAGGGCTGACCGGCCAGTACGCCTCCGTGGACGAGAAGCTCCCCGGCTGGGAGAACCTGTACCTGATCGGCCGGCTGCTGGACCTGTCCCGCAAGGACGCCCGCACCCGCGCCGACGAGCTGCTGGAGCGGTTCTCGCTGACGGAGGCGGCCAAGCGCCCGGCGGGCACCTACTCCGGCGGCATGCGCAGGCGGCTCGACCTCGCCGCCTCGATGATCGGCCGGCCGGCCGTGCTGTACCTGGACGAGCCGACGACCGGGCTCGACCCGCGGACCCGCAACGAGGTGTGGGACGAGGTCAAGGCGATGGTCGGGGACGGGGTCACCGTGCTGCTCACCACCCAGTACATGGAGGAGGCCGAGCAGCTCGCCACCGAGCTGACCGTCGTGGACCGCGGCAAGGTGATCGCGAACGGCGGCATCGAGGAGCTGAAGGCCAAGGTCGGCGGGCGCAGCCTGCGCGTCCGGCCGGTGGACGCGCTCCAGCTGCGGCCGCTCGCCGCGATGCTGGACGACCTGGGCATCACCGGGCTCGCCACCACCACCGTGGACACCGAGACCGGGACCCTGCTGGTGCCGATCCTCAGCGACGAGCAGCTGACCGCCGTGGTCGGCGCGGTCACCGCGCGCGGCATCACGATCTCCTCCATCACCACCGAACTGCCCAGCCTGGACGAGGTGTTCCTGTCCCTCACCGGCCACCGTGCCAGTGCCCCGCAGGACGCCATGCCCGCCGACGACCGCCAGGAGGTCGCCGTATGAGTACCGCCACCCTGTCCCCGGCCGCCGTGCAGGCGGACACCCCCATCACCCTGCGGGCCCATCTGCGGCACACCGGCGCGCTGATCCGCCGCAACCTGCTGTGGATCCGGCAGGACCCCGAGTCGATGTTCGACGCGGTCCTCTTCCCGGTCATCTTCACGCTGCTGTTCGTGTACGTCTTTGGCGGCTCCATCGGGCAGTCGCTGGGCGGCGGCCAGGACCGGTACGTCCAGTACGTGATCCCGGGACTCATGGCCATGATGGGCATGAACATGGCCCAAGGCGTGGGCACCGGCTTCAACCAGGACTTCAACTCCGGTGTCATGGACCGTTTCCGCTCGCTGCCCATCGGGCGCGGCTCCGTCCTCTTCGCGAAGATCGCGGTGGAGCTGCTGCGGATGCTGTTCGCGACCTGCGTACTGATGGTCGTCGCCGTCCTCGTGGGTTACGACATCCACAGCTGGAGCGGTCTGCTGGCCTCCGTCGGTCTGTCGGTGGTGTTCGGCTCGGCGCTGATGTGGGTCTTCCTGACCCTCGGCGTGGTGATGAAGAACGCCCAGTCGGTGCAGGCGATGGGCTTCCTGGTGCTGATGCCGCTGCAGTTCGGCTCGTCGATCTTCGCGCCGACCGCGTCGATGCCGGGCTGGCTCCGGTCGTTCACCGACTACAACCCGCTGTCCGCGCTGGCCGACACCGCGCGCGGCCTGATGGAGGGCGGCCCGGTCGCGCACGACCTGTGGGTGACCCTGATCTGGTCGGTGGGCCTCACCGCGGTCATGGCGCCGGTCGCCATCCACAAGTTCCGCACCAAGGCCTGACCCGCCGGGACGGTCAGACCAGGGCGGTGGCCTCCACGAGGGAGAGGCCACCGCCCTCGGCGTACGCGGTGTCGTACGCCGTGCGGTCGAGCACGGCGAGGACGGCCCCCTCGGCGTGGTCGCGCGTCGCCCGCTCGACGGTCGTGGCGACGTGCCCCGGGGGCAGCAGCGCGTGGGCGGCGCCCAGGCAGCGGGCGGCGTCGGCGGCACGGCTGCCGCCGTCCACCTCCGCGAGGGCGGCGGCGGCGATGGTCAGGTACAGGGGATGCAGGTGCGGCGCGATGGCCAGGGACAGCGGGTCGCGGGCGCGCTCCAGTGCCTGCCGGATCTTGTCCACGGCCTCCTCGGCACGGCCGTCGACGAGGTCCACCCAGGACTCCTGACCGAGGATGAGGGCGTCGAAGACGACGAAGTGCGCGATGGTGAACCCCTCGCGCAGCAGCCGCAGTTGTTCGCGCGCCTCGGCGACCCGGCCGGTCAGGCAGAGCCGGGAGGACAGGAAGAGGCGGGCCATGGGCAGCGCCTCGCTGTTGGTGCCGTCGGTGCGCGCGATGATCTCGCGCAGCAGGCGCTCGCCCTGCTCCGGTTCGCCCGTCTCCAGCAGTACGGCGCCCAGGCGGATGGCCAGCACCGCGGTCTGGGCGCGGGCGCCGAGGCGCTCGGCGTGCGCGACGGCCGCCCGGAAGTCGGCGGCGGCCGCCTCGTAGTCGCCCTTGCGCTCGTACGACTCGCCGCGGGCGGACAGCGCCTCGGCGGCGCCCCAGGCGTCCCCGAGCCGCTCGAAGATCTCCAGCGCCTCGTCGGCGTCGCGGGTGGCGTCGCCCGCCCACTCGGTGCGGTTGGCGAGGATGTTGGCGCGCATCTGCAGGGTGCCGGCGAGCTCCCACTCGAACCCGGGGGCGTCCCGGCAGGTGCGGACGCTGGAGTCGAGGATGGTGCGCAGCCGGTCGACGCCGCCGGTCAGCAGCTCGGCGAGGAACCAGATCATGCCCGGTGCGCGGCAGGTCTGCGGCATGCCGGGTTCGTAGACCTGGGTGATGGCGCGCAGCTTGGTCTGGGCCGCGGGCGTCTGCCACGTCTCCAGTTCCGTGTCCATGCAGGCCAGATGGGCCAGATG
Source organism: Streptomyces sp. IBSBF 3136 (assembly GCF_036815105.1). NCBI lineage: Bacteria > Bacillati > Actinomycetota > Actinomycetes > Kitasatosporales > Streptomycetaceae > Streptomyces > Streptomyces sp. IBSBF 3136. The sequence goes on along the minus strand of NZ_JAJSZC010000194.1, from coordinate 6,315 downwards.
CAGTCCGCGCCGGGCCTCGTCGAGCAGTTCGCCGGTGTAGGGGGGCGGGACGTCGGTGCAGCGCTGCCACACCGGCGCGGCGCGGCGCACCGGCTCCTCGAACGGGTCGGGGCCCAGCGCCATGACCTCCCGGCACAGGTTGCGGGCCTCGACCCGCAGGTCACGCATCTGCCAGTACCAGATCAGGCCGTGGATGATGCAGAGCGCCTCCTGCTCGTCCCGGCCGGCGATGGCGTGCCGCAGGGCGGTGCGCACGTTCTCGTACTCGAGCTGGAGCCGGTCGACGGCGGCGCGCTGTCCGTGACCGCGCAGCAACGGGTCGGTGGTGCGGGTCAGTTCGCGGTAGTAGGTCAGGTGGGCGCGTTCGGCGTCGGCACGGCGCCCGGTCTCGTCCAGCCGTTCGGCCGCGTACTCGGCGACGGTCTCCAGCAGGCGGTAGCGCATCTGTCCGTCGGCCGAGGGGGCGGCCACCACGAGGGACTTGTCGACCAGGGAGCCGAGCGCGTCCAGCGCGACCGGGCCGCAGACGGCCTCGGCGGCGGCCAGGTCGCAGCCGCCCGCGAACACCGAGAGCCGGCCGAGGACGTCGCGCTCGTCCGCGTCGAGCAGGTCCCAGGACCAGTCCACGACGGCGCGCAGGGTCTGCTGGCGGGGCAGCACGGTGCGGCTGCCGCTGGTGAGCAGCCGGAAGCGGTCGTCCAGCCGGTCGGCTATCTGGCGGGGCGTCAGCATGCGCAGCCGGGCGGCCGCCAGCTCGATCGCGAGGGGCAGCCCGTCGAGCCGCCGGCAGATCTCGGCGCACGCCTCCGGGTCGTCCTCGACCCGGAACCCGGGCCGCGCCGCCGCGCCCCGGTCGGCGAGCAGCCGCAGCGCGACCGGCTCGGGCAGCGGTTCCACGGGCCGCACCACCTCGCCGGGCACGCCGAGCGGTTCCCGGCTGGTGGCGAGCAGGGTCAGCCCCGGGCAGTGCGCCAGCAGGCGTTCGGCGAGCTGGGCGGCGGCCTCGACGACGTGCTCGCAGTTGTCCAGGATGAGCAGCATCCGGCGCCGGGCGCAGTGCTCCACCAGCCGCTCGGCCGGGTCGTCGTGCCGGTCGGCGACGGCGCGCATGCTCTCGGCGCCCGCACCGTGCAGCACGGTCTCGCGGGCGCCGATCGCGGTGAGCACGGCCTGCGGCACGGCGTCCGGGTCGTCGACGGGCGCCAGCTCGGCCAGCCACACCCCGTCCCGGGCGGAGTGCCGTACGGCCTCGGCGGCCTCCTGCGAGAGCCGGGTCTTGCCGGCGCCGCCGGGCCCGAGCAGGGTGACGAGACGCGCCGTCGCGAGGTCGGCGCCGATGGCCGCGATGTCGGTCTCCCGGCCGACGAAGGAGGTGAGCCGGGCCGGCAGGTTGCCGGGCCGCGGCGCGGGCCCCGGGTCCGCCCTCGGCGGCTCCTCGCTGAGCAACTCGGCGTGCAGGGCGCGCAGTTCGGGACCGGGGTCGGAGCCGAGCCGGTCCGCGAGCAGCCGTCGTACGTCCTCGTAGCCGGCGAGCGCCTGGGCGGGCCGGCCGGCGTCGCGCAGTGCCCGCAGCCGCAGCGCCTGGAGCGGCTCGTCCAGGGGGTGGCCGTCGCACAGCGCGGCCAGCTCGGGCAGGGCCCGCTCGGCGTGGCCGAGGGCGAGTGCGGCGGTGTGCCGGGCGCGCAGGGCGTCAAGGCGGCGGGTCTCCCACCGGGCCGCCTCGGCGGCGCGGTCGGGCAGGTCGGCCAGGGCGGGCCCGTGCCACAGGGCGAGCGCGTCGTCCAGGACGGCGGCGGCCTTGGCCGGGTCGCCGTCGGCCAGGGCGGCCAGGCCCTCGCCGGTCAGCCGGTCGAACCGGTTGAGGTCGATGTCGTCATGGGCGGCGGCGAGCCGGTAGCCGCCGTCGGCGGAGGCGACGGCATCCGTGCCGAGCGCCCGGCGCAGCCGGCCGACCAGCGCCTGCAGCGCGCCGGTGGCGTCGGCGGGCGTGTCGGCGCCCCAGACCTCGTCCACCAGCACGCCCGCCGGGACGGTCCGGCCGGTGCGCAGGGCGAGCACGCTCAGCAGGGCACGCAGCCGCGCCCCGCCGACGGGGACGGGCGTGCCGTCGGGGCGGAGGGCCTGGGTGGGACCGAGGAGGCGATAGCGCACGGGACCCATTCTCCCCGGAGGCGTCAGGGACGGTCACCGGGTTCGGGCGGTGTGGCGTCGGAGACCTCCAGAGCGACGAGGACGCCGACGGCACGGCGGACACGGAACGGGACGCGGCGCGGCGGCTGCTCCTCCTCCTCCTCGAACTCGTCGAACCACCGGGGGCAGCCGTCGACGGGTTCCAGGGTGGGCGGGCCCGGCACCGGCTCCAGACCGCGCCCGGTCGACCGGAAGACCAGCGTGCCGGGTGCCGCGTCGGCGAGTGCCGCGGCTTCGGCGGCACGGGGGTCGTGCCGGGCCAGGAACTCCTGGTGCACCAGGTCGATGGCCCGGACGCGGCCCACGGTCTCGCGGTCGGGGCCGCCGTGGTTCTCCACCCATGCCTCGGCGCCGTGCCCCTCTCCGCGCCGCCGGTCCGCGCGGCCGTAGGCGACCAGCTTCCAGGCCACCTCATCCCCCACGGCGAACGGGTTGCCGCAGCATTCCATCTGCCAGTCCTCGTAGAACACCCTCATCAGTGCCATGTCGCCAGCCTCCAGGAACCGAAGGGCGGTCGCGAGACGTTTTCCCCGCGGGTCCGGTGCGGGTACGGTCGGGCTTCCCGGCCGTCCCGCCCCTCAGGAGCCCGAACCATGACCACCGTCACCACCCGTCGAGGCGATCAGCGGATCAGCCCCGTCTTCCTCGGGATCCTGGCCGTCGCCGCCGTGACCGGCTGGGCCACCTGGACGGGATTCGCCGAGCAGCCGGGGATCGCGGTGTTCCTGTTCGTGACGGCGGCCTGGATCGTCTCCCTGTGCCTGCACGAGTACGCGCACGCGCGCACCGCGCTGCACAGCGGGGACATCTCGGTCGGCGCGAAGGGCTACCTGACGCTGAACCCGCTGAAGTACACGCACGCGCTGCTGAGCATCGTGCTTCCGGTGGTCTTCATGATCATGGGCGGGATCGGTCTGCCGGGCGGCGCGGTCTTCATCGAGCGGGGCCGCATCCAGGGCCGGTGGCGGCACAGCCTGATCTCGGCGGCGGGCCCGCTGACCAACGTGGTGTTCGCGGTGGTGTGCACCGCGCCCTTCTGGCTGCACGCCCTGGACGGGGTGCCCCGCGACTTCCGGTACGCGCTGGCGTTCCTCGCGCTGCTCCAGGTGACGGCGGCGATCCTGAACTTCCTGCCGGTGCCGGGCCTCGACGGCTACGGGGTGCTCGAGCCGTGGCTGTCGTACCAGGTGAAGCGGCAGGTGGAGCCGTTCGCGCCGTTCGGGCTGATGGTCGTGTTCGCGCTGTTGTGGCTGCCGGCGGTCAACAGCGTGTTCTTCGACGCGATCCACTCGGTCCTGCGGGGCCTCGGGATCGACGAGGTCCAGACCTACTGCGGGTACGACCTGTTCCGGTTCTGGCGGGAGAGCGACCCCGGCTGCTCGATCATCCCGTGACGGACCCGCGGCCGGCGGCGTCCCGTCGGCGCTTGATGTAGTACCAGGTCATGTTGGACGTCAGCCCCGCCAGCAGCACCCAGACGATGCCCAGCCAGCTGCCCTGCACGAACGAGACGACGGCCGCGGCGGTGGCCAGGAGGCAGACGATCAGGGTGTAGAGGGCGATGCGGGGCATGACGGGGGGCTCCTGTCGGGGGACACTGCTGAGGCCACCAGTGTCCCCCATGGACTCACACGTCGGTGACGCGGAGCCCGGCGTGCGCCTTGTAGCGGCGGTTGACGGAGATAAGGTTCGCGACCAGCGACTCGACCTGGTGGGCGTTGCGCAGCCGGCCGGCGAAGATGCCGCGCATGCCCGGGATGCGGCCGGCCAGCGCCTGGACGGTCTCAACGTCGGCGCGGGCGTCGCCCAGCACCATGACGTCGGTGTCGATCTCCTCGATCTCCGGGTCCTGAAGCAGCACGGCCGACAGGTGGTGGAAGGCGGCGGTGACCCGGGAGTCCGGCAGCAGGGCGGCGGCCTGCTCGGCGGCGCTGCCCTCCTCCGGCTTGAGCGCGTAGGCGCCCTGCTTGTCGAAGCCGAGCGGGTTCACGCAGTCGACGACGAGCTTTCCTGCCAGCTCCTCGCGCAGCGACTCCAGGGTCTTGCCGTGGCCCTCCCACGGCACGGCGACGATCACGATGTCGCTGCGGCGCGCGGTCTCGGCGTTGTCGGCGCCCTCGACGCCGTTGCCCAGCTCCTCGGCGGCGGCCCGGGCGCGCTCCGCGGCCCGCGAGCCGATGATCACCTTCTGGCCGGCCCGGGCGAGCCGGTGGGCGAGGCCCTTGCCCTGCGGGCCGGTGCCGCCGAGCACGCCGACGACCAGCCCGGAGACGTCGGGCAGGTCCCAGGGGTCCTTGGCGGGGGCCTTCGCGGGAGTCTGTGCGCTGTCGGTAGAGGTCATGGGCCGACTCTACGTCCGCGGGGCGGGCGGCACCGGGCGTCCGCGGGGGCGGACGGCGCCGGTTCAGGTGAGCCGCGTCACGGGGACGCGACGGAAGGTGACGGTCTCGTAGGCGCTGAAGTCCCCTGTCTCGTAGAGGAGTCCGACCGTGTCACGGTCGACGCGGACCAGGTCGGAGTAGGCGGCGGGCAGTCCGTCGACGGTGTGGGCGGTGCGCCAGGTGGTGCCGCCGTCGGTGGAGGCGCGGACGGTCATCAGGGCGCGGGCGGCGGGGTCGGCCGGCCCGGAGTACAGCAGCAGGTCGGGGTCGCGGAGTTGCAGGACCGCGGCCTCGCAGACCGGGGCGGCGAGTCCGGCCTGCGGGCGGAACGGTTTGACGAGGGTCCTGCCGCCGTCCCGGGAGTGGGCGTCGGCGCGGTTGCCGGGGGACGGGGAGTCGTTGCGGGTGTTGAGGTACACACGGCCGTCGGGGAGTTCGGCTGCGGTGGTCTCGTTGACGTTGACGTAGCCGTCGGTGTTCTCGTCGAGGAAGCCGAGGTACCAGTTCGCGCCGCGGTCGTCGCTGAGCAGGCAGTGGCCGCTGTTGTAGCGGGCCTCGGCGCCGGTGTCGGTGCCGGTGGGCGGCAGGGTGTGGTTGCCGGGGACCAGGACGCGGCCGGAGGTCAGCTGGAGGGCGTGGCCGGGGGTGGTGGCGTACCAGCGCCAGCCGGGCCGCTTCACCTGGTGGGTGATCTCCCTGGGCCGGGACCAGGTCAGTCCGTCGTCGTCGCTGTACCGCAGCCACACCCGGCGGCCGTCGGCGTCCGTGACCCGGCCGCGCAGGATGGCGTCCTCGGTGGCGGCGGCCGCCGCCCGCACGTGCACGAGCAGGATGCGCCCGGTGTCCAGGACGACGGGGGCCGGGTTGCCCGCGAGGTCGTCGCCGTTGCTCGCGGCGACCTGGAGCGGCCCCCAGGTGCGGCCGCCGTCCGTGGACCGCTTCAGCACGATGTCGATGTGCCCGTGGTCGGCGGCGGAGTCGGCCCGCCCTTCGCAGAAGGCGAGCAGGGTGCCCGCGCGGCTCGCGACGACGGCGGGGATGCGGAAGCTCGCGTATCCCTCGTGGCCCGCGCGGAAGGGGACGGTCACGTCGGTCATCGGACGGCTCCTCGGTGGACGGCAACGGTGCGTCTCCCCTCCCCGGGTCGGGCGAATTCGGGGTGAACTCCACGTCACGACTGCCGCGTTGCGGCAGGATGCGGTCGCATGGACGCCGTACGGGTCGCGTTGCTGCGCGACGTGCTCGCCGGGACCGAGTGGCTGGGTGCCACCCGGCGGTTCGCGGGGACGCTGCGCGGGTCCGTGGTGGCGCACGGCGGCGGGCTGTTGCTGGTGGGCACGCCGGAGTACGAGCCCTGGCACCTGGCCGCGCACCTGGTGGACGAGGCGGCCTGGTCGGGCACGCCCGAGCTGGCGCCGACGCTGGTACGGCACCACGCGCGCCCTTCCGACCCCGCGCACCTGGCCGTCGGTCCGGGCCGGATCGAGGCGGCGAGGCGCGGCGAGACCCTGCTGGTGGTCGCCCCCGAGGAGCCCGCCGAGCTGCTGGAGCGGGTGCACGGCGCGCGCCGGGCCGGGGTGACGGTGCTGGCGCTCGGCGCGGGCGGGGGCGAACTGGCGGCGATGGCCCACGACACGCTGGCCGTGCCGGAGGGCGCTGAGCTGGACCTGGACAGCGTGCAGCACCTGGTGAGCGCGGCGGCGGGCGAGAACGGGGGCGGGGGCTCGCCGCGCTCACCAGGTGC
>NZ_JAJSZC010000193.1:0-15287 GCF_036815105.1 Streptomyces sp. IBSBF 3136 | reverse complement strand
CCCCCCCGCCCCCCCGCCCCCCCCCCCCCCCCCGCCCCCCCCGCCCCCCCCCCCCCCCCCCCCCCCCGCCCGGGTACACCTCGTCCACCGAGGGCGCGAACACCGCGTCGGCGCCCGCCTGCTCGGCGAGCTTGAGGTCGGCTTCCAGGGTGCGCGGATAGCGGTCGAGATCCTCGCCGGCGCCGAACTGGAGCGGATTGACGAAGACGGTGACGACGACCTCGCCGTCCCGGCCGGCGATCTCGCGTGCGGTGCGGATCAGGGTGGCGTGGCCCTCGTGCAGGGCGCCCATGGTCATGACGACGGCGCGGCGACCGTGGCGCACGCGCGCGTGCAGCTCGTCGGCGGTGCTCAGCAGGGCGGTGGTCATCGGGCGTTCCCCTCGGTGCCGTCGGTGCCTTCGGTGCCGGTGGTGCCGGTGGAGCCGTCGGCCAGGACGCCGAGCAGGTCCTCGGCGAGCTCCGGCTTCAGCAGCCCGTGGGCGAGGGCGCGGTCGGCGGTGGCCCGGGCCATCGCCAGGTAGCCCGCCACGGTCCCCGGGGCGTGCCTGCGGAGCTCGCTGACGTGCGCGGCTACGGTGCCCGCGTCCCCGCGCGCGACCGGGCCGGTGAGCGCCGCGTCACCGGAGCGCAGCGCGTTGTCCAGGGCGGCGCCGAGCAGCGGGCCGAGCATCCGGTCGGGGGCCGCGACGCCGGCCGTGCGCAGCAGTTCCATGGACTGGGCGACCAGGGTCACCAGGTGGTTGGCGCCCAGGGCGAGGGCGGCGTGGTAGAGCGGGCGGTTCTCCTCGCTGATCCACTCCGGCTCGCCGCCCATCTCGATGACCAGGGCCTCGGCGGCGAGGCGCAGTTCTCCGGGCGCGGTGACGCCGAAGGAGCAGCCCGCCAGGCGCTGGACGTCCACCGGGGTGCCGGTGAAGGTCATCGCCGGGTGCAGCGCCAGAGGCAGGGCGCCCGCGCGCAGGGCGGGGTCGAGCACCTTGGCGCCGTACCGCCCCGAAGTGTGCACGAGGAGCTGTCCCGGCCGTACCGCGCCGGTCTCGGCGAGGCCGGCGACCAGGCCGGGCAGGGCGTCGTCGGGGACGGTGAGCAGGACCAGGTCGGCGCGCTCGAGGACCTCGGCGGGCGGCACCAGCGGCACGTCCGGGAGCATGGTCTCGGCGCGTCTGCGGGAGGCGTCGGAGACTCCGGAGACGGCCACCGGACGGTGACCGGCGAGCTGGAGGGACGCGGCCAGGGCGGGGCCCACGCGGCCGGCGCCCACGACGCCGACGGTGAGCCGCGCGGGGCGGTCCCTGAGGTCTTGCTGGTGGACTGTACTCACGCGACAGCGGCCTTCCCGTTCCAGTCCGCACTGGGTACCGGACGATTTCTCGTCATGTTAACGCTATCGGGTGGGACGGCGGTCGGTCGTCCACAGGCTGTGGGTTTCCCCACGCCCTTCGCGCCGGGGAAATTCCGCTGCCCGCGCGGGGCCGGGCGGGGCATGATCCGGGCATGACTGACAAGGGTGAGCAGGACGAAGAACGCTCGGCACGGCCGGAGCAGCCGGAGCGGCCGGAGCGGCCGGCGGCGGAGCTGCTGCGGGAGCGGCGCGCGGCCGCCCAGCGGCAGGCGCGGCGCACGCTGTCCCGCGCCGACTGGGGCAGCACGATCCGCGAGCGTCTGGCGCACCTGACGGAGGCGGCGGCCGGGGTGTACGACCTGGACGAGCCGGCCGACGTCTACGGCAACCGGGTCGTGACCGCTCTGGAGGAGCGGGTCGCGGCGCTGCTCGGCACGGAGGCCGCCGCGTTCTTCCCGACGGGCACGATGGCCCAGCAGGTCGCCCTGCGCTGCTGGGCGGGCCGCACCGGTGACCCGGCGGTGGCGCTGCACGCCCTCGCGCATCCCGAGGTCCATGAGCGGCACGCCTTCAACCAGGTCAGCGGCCTGCGCCCGGTCCGTGTGACCGACGAGCCGCGCCAGCCCACGGCCGAGGAGATACGCGACCTCGCCGAGCCCTTCGGCACGCTGATGCTGGAACTGCCCCTCAGGGACGCCGGTTTCCTGCTGCCGTCCTGGGAGGAGCTGACCGCGCTCGTCGAGGCGGCGCGGGAGCGCGACGCGGTGGTGCACTTCGACGGCGCGCGCCTGTGGGAGTGCGCCGAGCACTTCGGGCGGCCGCTGACGGAGATCGCGGGCCTGGCCGACAGCGTCTACGTGTCGTTCTACAAGTCCCTCGGCGGACTCGGCGGTGCCGCGCTCGCAGGTCCGAGGACGCTGGTCGAGGAGGCGAGGACCTGGCGGCACCGGTACGGCGGCATGATCTTCCAGCAGTTCCCGACCGTGCTGTCCGCGCTGGTCGGCCTGGAGCGGGAGCTGCCCCGGCTGCCGGAGTACGTGCGCCACGCGCGCGTGGTGGCCGCCGCGCTGCGCGAGGGCTTCGCCGAGTCCGGGGTCGCCTGGTCGCGGGTGCACCCCGGGGTGCCGCACACCCATGAGTTCCAGGTCTGGCTGCCGTACGAGCCCGACGTGGTGGCGGAGGCGGCCGTGCGCCAGGCCGAGGAGACCTCGGTGATGCTCTTCGCGAACGGCTGGACCGGCGCCGGGCCCGGCATCGCGTGCACCGAGGTCTCCCTGCGAGCCGCCGGCCTGGAGTGGACGGCCGACGACGTCCGCGCCGCGGTGCGGGACTTCGTGGCCCGGCTGCCCGCGGTGTCGTAGCGCACGGCCCGGTTCGCGCAGGTCACGCGACGGGCCGGGGTCCGGCGCTGTCAGTGGCCGGGTGCACGATGGGGGCATGAGCGTGACCATCGACATCACCGGGCTGACCGCCGCCGGGGGCGCCTCCGGGCCGGGCGGGACCGAGAGGTGGCGGGGGGTCAGCGTCGTGCCCTCCCCGCTGGCGGAGCTGGGGATGGCGCTGCACGCGCTCAGCGAGCCCGGCCACCATCCGCGACTGCGCGGGTGGGCCACCGCGGTGACGGCCCGGCTGGACCCGGGCCTGGCCGACCGGCTGTGCGAGGCCGACTTCCTGTGGCGCACGACGTTCTCCGACGTCTTCGCCCCCTTCGCCGGCATCCCGGGCGGGCGCGCGCGACCGTGCGCCACGCTGGCCGAGGAGCTGGACCAGCTGGACGAGCTGACGGACGAGCAGTTCGTCCACGCCGCCCTGGAGTTCACCTGCCAGCTGCGCTACGACGTGGCCGCCCCGGGCCCGCTCGACGACCCGGTCGTGCGCCGGCGCTCCCTGGAGCTGGCCGCCGCGCGGGGTGTCGTGCAGGAGCGGTTCACCCGCCGGCTGCTGGCGGACCCGCCGGCCGTCCGCGCCTGGTTCCGGCAGCTCCTGCTCGACTGCGACGAGGCGTTCTTCGCCGACACCTGGGCCCGGCTCCAGCCCGAGCTCGCGGCGGACGCCCGGCACCGGACCGACCTGCTGCGCCGCAAGGGCCTCGGCGAGGCCCTCTCCTCGCTCTCGGGCGCCGTCTCGCTGGACGAGGAGGCCGGGCTCATCACGGTCGACAAGCTCCTGGTGGGCCGGACGGCCACCGGTGACGGCGGCCTCGTCCTGGTGCCGACCAGCCTCGGCTGGCCGCACCTGCTGGTCCTGCACCGGTACGGCTGGCAGCCCACGATCACCTATCCGGTCAGCGGCTCGCACCCCCAGGCGCCCTCGGTCGAACAGCTCACGCTCCGCCTGGAGGCGCTGGCCCACCCGGTGCGGATACGGCTGTGCCGCCATCTGGCCCGCGCCGCGCACACCACGGGCGAACTGGCGCAGGCGCACGGTATGTCCGCCCCCGAGATATCCCGGCACCTCGCGGTGCTGAAGCGGGCGGGCCTGGTCACCAGCGGCCGCCGCGGCCGCTACGTCCAGCACCAGCTGGACCTGTCCGTGGTGGCCCGGCTGGGCAGCGACTTCATCGAGGGCGTCCTGCGCTGACCCGCTCCGCGGCGTGCGGGCGAGAGAGACCGGCCTTGGCAGACGCCCCACAGACTGCGGACGACGGTGACGGACGCCTGCGGCGTGCGGGCGACAGAGGCCGGCCGTAGCGAGCGCCCCGCGGGTTGCGGCCGGCGCAGGGCCGGCCGTGGCCGACGCCCCGCGGCGTGCGGACGACGAAGGGCCGACCGTAGCGAGCGCCCCGCGGGTTGCGGCCGGCGGAGGGCCGGCCGTGGCCGACGCCCCGCGGCGTGCGGACGACGAAGGGCCGACCGTGACGAGCGCCGCCCCCCGCGGGTTGCGGCCGGCGGAGGGCCGGCCGTAGCGAGCGCCCCGCGGGTTGCGGCCGGCGGAGGCCAGGCCGTGCCCGACGCCCCGCTTGCGTGGGCGGCGGTGCGTCAGCCGTGGCCGCCGGCGCGCACCAGGCCGGTCTCGTAGGCCAGCACCACGACCTGCACCCGGTCGCGCAGGCCGAGCTTGGTCAGGATGCGGCCCACGTGGGTCTTCACCGTCGCCTCGGACAGCACCAGCCGGGCCGCGATCTCGCCGTTCGACAGGCCCTGCGCGACCAGCACCATGACCTCGCGCTCCCGGTCGGTGAGCCGCTCCAGCTCCTTGTGCTGGGGCCGCTGCCCGGCGGACGGCAGCATCGGCGCGAACCGGTCCAGCAGCCGGCGGGTGGTGGACGGCGCCACCACGGCGTCGCCGCTGTGCACGGACCGGATGGCGGTGAGCAGATCACCGGGCGGCACGTCCTTGAGCATGAAGCCCGAGGCACCCGCCTTCAGCCCGGAGAAGGCGTACTCGTCGAGGTCGAAGGTGGTCAGGATCAGCACCTTCGGCGGCTCGGGCTCGGAGCAGATCCGCCGGGTGGTCTCCACGCCGTCCAGCTTCGGCATGCGCACGTCCATGAGGACGACGTCCACGGCGGTGGTCCGCAGCACCTGGAGGGCCTCGACGCCGTCCCCCGCCTCCGCGACGACCTCCATGTCCGGCTGGGCGGCGAGCACCATCCGGAACCCGGTGCGCAGCAGCACCTGGTCGTCGACGAGCATCACGCGGATCGTCATCGGGTCCTCTTCCGTGTCCAGAACGTGGGGGTGTGGCGTGTACAGGTGTCGACAGGGCGTGCGAACAGCGTCAGTGCGCCGGTTTGAGCGGGAGCAGCGCGCTGATCCGGAATCCTCCGCCGGGACGCGGCCCGGCGTCCAGGGTGCCGCCGACCATGCCGACCCGCTCGCGCATGCCGATCAGTCCGTGGCCCTGGCCGTCGGCGCCGCCTTCCTCGTACAGCTCGTGCGGGGCGCCCTTGCCGTCGTCCTCGACGAGCAGGCCGAGCCCGTCGTCGAAGTAGACCAGCCGCACGCTCGCGCCCGCGTTGGGCCCGCCGTGCTTGCGGGTGTTGGTGAGCGCCTCCTGCACGATGCGGTACGCGGTCAGCTCCACCCCGCTCGGCAGCGGACGCGGGGTGCCCTCGACCCGGAAGTCGACGGGCAGGCCGGAGCTGCGGCACTTCTCGACGAGGTCGTCGATCTGCTCGACGTCCGGCTGCGGGACGTACTCCCCGCTCTCCTGGTGCTCGCCGGTGCGCAGCACGCCCAGCAGGCGGCGCATCTCGGCGAGCGCCTGGCGGCCGGTGGAGGAGATCGTCTCCAGGGCCTTCTTGGCCTGGTCGGGGGCGGCGTCGAGGACGTAGGCGGCACCGTCGGCCTGGACCACCATCACCGACACGTTGTGCGCCACGACGTCGTGCAGCTCGCGCGCGATCCGGGCGCGCTCGGCGGCGACCGCCACCTTGGACTGCGCCTCGCGCTCCTTCTCCAGCCGCGCGGCGCGCTCCTCCAGCTGCGCGAAGTACGCGCGGCGGGTGCGCATGGAGTCGCCGAGCACCCAGGCCAGCGCGAACGGCACCGTCTGGAACACGGCGATCGCCACCTGCCCCAGCACGCTGCTGTGCTGGGCTGGCCAGCGGATCTGCGCGAGGGCCGCGGCGACGAGGCTGACCCCGAGCGCGAGCCGGGAGGCCCAGCGAGCGCCGACGGTCGCGACCGTGTAGGTGATCACCAGCAGGGCGAAGTCGGCCACGGTGGTCTCGATGTCCAGCACGAGCTGGACCAGGCCGGTGGCGAAGGCCAGCAGGAGCATCGGCTCCGGCAGGCGCCGGCGCAGGGCGACGACGACGCACAGGACGGCGGACACCGCCAGCCCGTCGGCGGTCGACATGTGGTGGTCGGGCGCCCCGCTCTGGTTCACCACGCTCACGCCGGAGAGCCCGAACAGGACGACGGCCCAGAAGGTGTCGACCCACGTCGGGTGCCTGCGGAGGAAGTCATAGAGGCGCTGCACGTAACCCAGAGTAGGGAAACCGGATGTGTGCATGGGTCAACCGGAGGGCCGATCCGTACCCGGGACGCGTACTCCGCAAGGTGGATGTTGTGATCACCTGTGCGCCTAGTCTGTCCCGGTGACAGGAGAGGCGACGGCGCGCGGCGGGACGGCGGGACGCGGCTGGCGGGAGGCGACCGAGGCGGCGCTCTACGGGCCCGGCGGCTTCTACCGGCGGCCCGAGGGCCCGGCCGGGCACTTCCGCACCTCCGTGCACGCGTCCGCGCTGTTCGCGGGGGCCGTGGCCCGGTTGCTGTGCCGGGTCGACGAGGCGCTCGGACGGCCGCGCACCCTGGACTTCGTCGACATGGGGGCGGGGCGCGGCGAACTGGTCGCCGGTGTGCTCGCCGCCCTGCCGGCCCCGGTCGCCGCCCGTACGCGCGCGTACGCCGTCGAGATCGCCGGCCGTCCGGCGGGCCTGGACGAGCGGATCGTCTGGGGCGGCGAGCCCCCGCCGGCGGTCACCGGGCTGCTGTTCGCCAACGAGTGGCTGGACAACGTGCCCGTGGACGTCGCCGAGGTGGACGCGGCGGGCGTGCCCCGGCTGGTGCTGGTCGCCGACGACGGCTCCGAGCGGCTCGGGGAGCCGGTGTCGGGCCCGCAGGCGCGCTGGCTGGCGCGGTGGTGGCCGCTGCCCGCCGAGGAGGGCCTGCGCGCGGAGATCGGACTGCCGAGGGACCGGGCGTGGGCGGCGGCGGTGGACCGGGTGGAACGGGGGCTCGCGGTCGCCGTGGACTACGCGCACACCGCCGGTGCCAGACCCCCGTACGGGACGCTCACCGGCTTCCGGGAGGGCCGGGAGACGGCGCCGGTGCCGGACGGGTCGTGCGACATCACGGCGCACGTCGCACTCGACGCGTGCGCGGAGGCATGCACGGCCGCCCGCCCAGCGCCCACGCCCCCAGGCACGGCGCCCGCGCCCGCCGACACGGCGCGCACGCCCTCCGAGCAAGCGCACACGCTTCCCACCGCGCGCCTGCTCACGCAACGCGCCGCCCTGCACGCTCTGGACCTCACCGGCGCACGCCCCCCGCTCACGCTGGCTTCCACGGACCCCACGGCCTACATGCGCGCCCTCGCGAGCGCCGGCGAGGCGGCCGAACTCACCGCCCCCGGCGGCCTGGGCGACTTCGGCTGGTTGCTCCGGCCGGTCGGCATCGCGGACCCGCTCGCCTAGGTCCTATTTGTCGATGTCCCCCACCACGAAGAACATCGACCCCAGGATCGCCACCATGTCCGCCACCAGCGTGCCCGGGAGCAGCTCGGTCAGCGCCTGGATGTTGTTGTACGACGCCGAGCGCAGCTTCAGCCGGTACGGGGTCTTCTCGCCCTTGCTGACCAGGTAGTACCCGTTGATGCCGAGCGGGTTCTCGGTCCAGGCGTAGGTGTGCCCCTCGGGCGCCTTCAGCACCTTGGGCAGCCGCTGGTTGATCGGGCCGGGCGGCAGGCCGGCCAGCCGGTCGAGGCAGGCGTCGGCGAGGTCCAGCGCGTTGTGGGTCTGCTCCAGGAGGCACTCGAAGCGGGCCAGGCAGTCGCCCTCGGTCCGGGTGACGACCTTCAGCGTCTCCTGGAGCTCGGGGTAGGCGAGGTACGGCTCGTCGCGGCGCAGGTCGAAGTCGACGCCGGAGGCGCGCGCGATGGGCCCGCTCACGCCGTAGGCGTGCACCGCCTCCGGTGCGAGCGCCCCCACGCCCCGGGTGCGGCCGCGGAAGATCTCGTTGCCGAGCACCAGGTCGTCGAAGACGTCCATGCGCGAGCGCACGGCGGCGACGGCCGCACGCGCGCGTGCCGTCCACCCGGCCGGCAGGTCCTCCTTGAGGCCGCCGACCCGGTTGAACATGTAGTGCATGCGGCCGCCGGAGACCTCCTCCATGACGTTCTGGAGCACCTCGCGCTCCCGGAACGCGTAGAAGACCGGCGTGATCCCGCCCAGCTCCAGCGGGTACGACCCGAGGAACATCAGGTGGTTCAGGACCCGGTTCAGCTCGGCGAGCAGCGTGCGGGTCCACACCGCGCGCTCGGGCACCTCCATGCCGAGCATCCGCTCCACCGCGAGGACCACGCCCAGCTCGTTGGAGAACGCCGAGAGCCAGTCGTGCCGGTTGGCGAGCATGATGATCTGCCGGTAGTCGCGCGCCTCGAACAGCTTCTCGGCACCCCGGTGCATGTAGCCGATCACCGGTTCCGCGTGCACGATGCGCTCGCCGTCCAGCACGAGCTTGAGGCGCAGCACGCCGTGCGTGGACGGGTGCTGGGGGCCGATGTTGAGCACCATGTCGGTGCTCTCGGCGGCGCCACCGATGCCGACCGTGGTCTCCGTCGCAGTCATGGACCCAGTCTCCCCTACGTACGCTGACCCCATGGAGACGGGGATCCCGGCGCGGACCGGGACGACGGGGGACGAGCCGGAGTGGCGGGGGCTGCCGCCCGGGCTGCTGCGCATGCGGCGGCTGCTGCTGGCGGTGTGGACGGGCGTGCTCGCCCTGGCGGCGGGACTGCTGCCCGGGCTGCTCGTGGGACCGGCCTGGGCCGCCTGCGCGCTGCTGCCGACGGCCCTGGGCGCGTGGGGCTGGCGGCTGCTGGGCCGCAACTGGCGCTCCTGGCGGTACGCCGAGCGCGCCGACGACCTGCTGATCAGCCGCGGCGTCCTGTGGCGCGAGCAGACCGTGGTGCCGTACGGGCGGATGCAGCTCGTCGAGGTCACCTCGGGGCCCGTGGAGCGCTGGTTCGGGCTGGCCGGCGTGCAGTTGCACACCGCGGCCGCGGCGACCGACGCGGCCATCCCCGGTCTCGAGCCGGCCGAGGCCGAGCGGCTGCGCGACCGGCTCACCGAGCTGGGCGAGGCCCGGTCGGCGGGCCTGTGACCACCACCGGAGCCGACGACGCGGCGACGCGCCCGCCCCTCGCCGAGCGGCGGCTGCACCCGGTCACCCCCTTCCGCCGGGCCTGGGCGCCGGTCACCGTGCTCGCCGGCTGGGCCGTGCACGACCCGAACGGCGCGCAGGAGCAGGTGCAGCGGCTGACCTCCACCATGCTCCTGACCGGGATCGCCGTGCTGGTCCCGGCGGCCGGCCTCTACGGCTTCCTGTCCTGGTGGTTCACCCACTACGCGGTCACCGACAACGAACTGCGCATCCGCACCGGGCTGCTGTTCCGGCGCACCGCGCACATCCGGCTGGAACGCATCCAGGCCGTCGACGTCACCCGGCCGCTCCTCGCGCGCGTGGCGGGTGTGGCCAAGCTGCGGATAGACGTCGTGGGGGCCGACAAGAAGGACGAACTGGCCTTCCTGGGCGAGCGGGAGGCCCGCGCGCTGCGCGCGGAGCTGCTCGCGCGCGCGGCGGGTTTCGCACCCGAGGCGGCCCGCGAGGTCGGCGAGGCACCGGCGCGCGAGCTGCTGCGGGTGCCGCCGCGCGGACTGGCGCTCTCCCTGCTGCTCACCGGCGCCGCCTGGGGCTCCCTGATCGCCGCCCTCGTCGTACCGCCCCTGCTCTGGCTCGCCACCCACAGCCTGTGGACGGTGCTCGCGGTCGCGCTGCCGCTGCTCGGCACGGCGGGCGCGAGCAGCGCGGGACGGTTCGTCGCCGAGTACGACTGGACGGTGGCGGAGTCCCCGGACGGGCTGCGCATCGACCACGGGCTGCTCGACCGCGCGCACGAGACGGTGCCGCCGGGCCGCGTGCAGAGCGTGCGGATCGTGGAACCGCTGCTGTGGCGGCGGCTGGGCTGGGTGCGGGTCGAGCTGGACGTGGCCGGGTCCGACAACTCGGTGCTGGTGCCGGTCGCCCCGCGCGCGATCGCCGAGTCGGTGATAGCGCACGTCCTGCCCGGCGTGACCGTACCGGCGGCGCCGTCCCGCCCGCCGCGACGGGCCGGGTGGTGCGCGCCGGTGCGGTGGCGCGGCTACGGCCTGGCGGTCACCGGGTCGGTGTTCGCGGCCCGGCACGGCCTGCTGCGCCGCCGCCTGGCGCTCGTCCCGCACGCCAAGGTGCAGAGCGTACGGCTCACCCAGGGGCCCTGGAAGCGTCTGTGGCGGCTCGCCGACGTCCATGTGGACACCGGAGCGGGCAAGACGGTCACGGCGCGGCTGCGGGACGCGGACGACGCGGCCCGGCTGCTCTCGGAGCAGGCGGAGCGGTCCCGCACCGGCCGCCGGGACGCCCGCCCGGACCGCTGGATGGCGTGAGCCCGGCTCACCCTCGCGGGTGGGCCGGGCCCGGTGCTCGGTGCGGTGCTCCGCGCGGTCTCAGGAGGCGGCGGTGCGCAGCCCCTGGACGTCGATCTGCTCGGTCTCGTCGTGCGCGGTCAGGTCGATCACCTGGCCGACGCCGCGCGACTCCTCGTCGGCCGGCTTGAACTGCGCCTCGGTCTCGGCCTTGTGCAGGGCGAGGGCCTCCTGGCCGACGACGTCGGCGAGGTCCTCGTTCTGCACCGAGTCCAGCGCGTCGGACGAGGTCTCCTTCTGGGTGCCGAAGAAGTCGAACCCGCCCTCGACCGTGGGGCGCCGCACGGGCGCGGCCGGCACGACGGCCACCGCGGTCGGCACCGTGAAGTGCCCGGAGGGCTGCTGCCCGGCGGACCTGGCGGGCCGTTCCGACGCCGTCGGGGAGGCGGCCGCGTGCTCGTGCCCACCGGCCGCCTCGGGCTTCCCCTGCGCCTCGCCCTCCTGAGCGGCGTCCCGCGCGGGCCGCTTGCCCGGACCGCCGTCCGGGTCCCCGCCGGACTCCGTCTCGGCCGTCCGCGCCGTCCGCGCCCCGGCCGGTTCGGGCGCGGGCTCGGCGGCGGGCGCGGGCCCGGGTGCGGACTTGGCCACGGGCTCGGGACCGGAGCCGGCCGGCTCGGCCTTCGAGGCCCGCGCCCCGGCCTCCACGGCCTCGGATGCGACCTCGGCTCCCGAATCGGCGGAATCGGCCGCGATCGCGTCCTGGGACTCGTCCCCGTCCCCGTCCTCGTCCTCGTCCTCGTCGTCGACGGTGGCGTCGGTCCCGGCCTCGGCCTCGGTCTCGGCCGCCGCACCGTCACGGTCCAGCCGGGACAGTGCCACGGCCGCATCGAGGAACAGCCGGGCACCCGCGGTGGAGAACACGGCGCCGGGGCCGGACCCCTCCTCGCCGGTGGCGGCCGCCTCAGCGGTTCCGGTGGTGTCAGCGGCCCCGGTGGTCCCGGCGGCCTCGGGTTCGGCGCTGCGCGCGGGTGGCAGGGCGGGCAGGCCGGAGGGCTCGCCC
Source organism: Streptomyces sp. IBSBF 3136 (assembly GCF_036815105.1). NCBI lineage: Bacteria > Bacillati > Actinomycetota > Actinomycetes > Kitasatosporales > Streptomycetaceae > Streptomyces > Streptomyces sp. IBSBF 3136. The sequence continues at coordinate 3,753 of NZ_JAJSZC010000193.1, read as the reverse complement.
GCCTCGATCTCCAGCAGCCGGCGCCCCTCGAGGGCGCTGGCGCGCTCGGTCTCCGCGGTGGCGTAGCGGCGCAGCAGGGACGCGTGCTCGTTGCGCAGCCCGGCCAGCTCCGCGCGCTTGGCGCGCAGGCGCTGCTCCAGCTTGGTGCGCAGCTCGCGCGACTCCTCGAGGTCGGTCTCCAGTTCGGCGACCCGCTCCTCGAAGCGCCACTCGTCGCTGGCACGCGCGCGCGTGAGGTCGGCTACCTGCTTGCCCGCCTGGGCGTCCCAGCGGCGCATCACGAAGGCGCCCGCGACCGCCGTGGCAGCGGCCGCGGCGGCCAGCGTCCGCAACACGGCGACCTCGGAGAACACCCAGGGACCCAGCGCGCAGACGGCGGAGACGCCGGCGATCGCCGACGGTGGCAACAGCCGGTGCAGCGGCGGTGAATGGCGGTGGCGTCCACGTGGCATGGCCAGAAACTTACCGCGCGTAGGCGGTTCGCGGACCCCCGCCCCGCAAAAACACGGCCACACCGCGGGGTTCACGGGGAATCAGGCGCACGACGCGGCTCACCGATCGCTCAGCCGGCCGCTGAGCCACTGGAGCGCCGCCGGGATCTCCCGCCGCCAGGTGTTGAAGTTGTGGCCGCCGCTGTCCAGGATGATCGACGCGATCCGGGTCTTGTTCGTGGCCTGCACCCGCGCTATGAACCTGAGCGTGTCCGCGTAGTTGTGCTCGCCGACCTTGCTGCTGGTGACGAGCAGCGAGGTGTCCGGCGCCGGCGCGTGCCCGATGAGCCACATCAGGTCGGCCCGGTCGCGCAGCCGGCGGTCGCGGTGGAAGAGGTCGCCGGTCGTGGGGTCGATCGGCGCCTTGTAGTACGGCGACAGCCCCACCCCGGCCGCGTAGACGTCCGGGGAGTGCATGGCGAGCTTCAGCGCGCAGTAACCGCCGGTCGAGTCGCCCATGACGCCCCAGCTCCCGGGCCCCCTGCCCGCCCGGTAGTGGGCCAGCACCGCCTCCGGGAGATCCTTCGCGAAAAACGTTTCCGTCCGTGGGCCGCCCGGGACGTCCACGCACTCGGTGTCGCGCGGCGGCGCCACCGTCGGGCGCAGCATCACCAGGATCATCGGCTGCATCCGCCCGTTCTTCGCCAGCTCCTGCGCCGTGCGCGGGTAGTGCAGTTTGTTCACCAGCGCCTGGGCGGTGCCGGGGTATCCCGTCAGCACGACGGTCACCGGGAACGTGCGCGTGCGGAACTGCGGCTGGAAGTACTCGGGCGGCAGATAGACGTACGCCGGTGTGGCGATGCGGGACGTACGGCCTTCTATGTCCACCCGCTGGATCTGCCCGGTGGTCTGCGGCCCGTCGCCGCTGACACCCTGCACGGTGCCGCTGGAGACGACTTGGAGCGGACCGCCCCCGCCGCCGTCGGCCGAGTGGTTCACGACGATGCCCTGGTCGGTCTCCTGCCCGAACAGGTCCGCCCAGCTGGCGTAGAAACCGAAGACCTGGTTAGCGGCGACCCCCAGGGAGGCCAGGAGCGCCACCTGGGTCACCAGGAGCAGGCCGACACGCCCGGTGACGGCACGCCAGTTCCGTCGCGCGAGCCGCGGCCACAGCCACACCGTGGCGACGAACAGGACGACGGCGAAGACGGCCGCCAGCGCAAGCACTTTGTTGCTTGTGAGACCCATGGGCTGTTCCTGCCTGCGCTTTCCGCCCGTGAGGCCCACGCTTCGTCGCGAGGACTTGCCCGGGGCTTTCCGTGGCCTTTGACCCAGCTTTCCGGTGGGGAGTGAACCTCTCTCCCCGAGACACCGTCCTAGAGGGCGCAATGTCGCCTGATGCCCGAATCGGCACCGGGTCCAAGGTCTCTCGCAGAACTACGGGATGCGATGTCTGTCAGGATAGATGGGGAATTGTCGGGCGGGGTTCCGGGCCGATCAAGCCGGGCGCGGCGCATACTGCGCGGCCCGCGCCCCGAGGCCGTACCCACCCTGGTGGCCAGGGCCTGCGCCCTCGTCGGCGCGGTGGACATCGCGGCGGGCGTGTTCCCGCGCTTCCGCCACAGTCGGATGCACGCCATCGCCGAAGTACTGCCCGGCTCCTTCGGGCCCTTCGCCGCGGCACTCTCGCTCAGCGTGGGCGTGCTCCTCCTCCTGCTCGCCCACGGCCTGCGGCGACGCAAGCGCCGTGCGTGGCGCGCCGCCGTCGCACTGCTGCCGGCGGGCGCCGTCGCCGAGTTCGTCTACCGGCACTCGCTCATCGGCATGCTCATCTCGGTGGCGCTCCTGGTCCCGCTGCTGCGCCACCGCGACGAGTTCGCCGCCCTGCCCGACCCGCGCAGCCGCTGGCGGGCGCTGGCCAACTTCGTCCTGATGAGCGCCGGCTCCCTGGCCCTCGGCATGGTCATCGTCAGCGTCCACCCGAACCGCATGGTCGGGGACCCGAGCGTCGCCGACCGGCTCACCCACGTCGTCTACGGCCTGTTCGGCTTCGAAGGCCCCGTCGACTACGCCGGCAACACCTCCTGGACGGTCGCCTTCTCCCTCGGCGCCCTCGGCTGGCTGACCGCCGTCACCACCGTCTACCTGGCCTTCCGCCCGGAGCACCCGGCCGCCCGACTCACCGAGGAGGACGAGGAGAAGCTGCGGGCCCTGCTGGCCAGGCACGGCCGCCGCGACTCCCTCGGCCACTTCGCGCTGCGCCGTGACAAGGCGGTCGTCTTCTCCCCCAGCGGCAAGGCCGCCGTCACCTACCGCGTCGTCTCCGGCGTGATGCTCGCCAGCGGCGACCCCATCGGCGACGTCGAGGCCTGGCCCGGCGCCATCGAACGCTTCATGGACGAGGCCAAGGCCCACTCCTGGACCCCCGCGGTCATGGGCTGCTCCGAGACCGGTGGTGAGGTCTGGACCCGGGAGACCGGCCTGGACGCCTTGGAGCTGGGCGACGAGGCGGTGGTCGACGTGGCGGATTTCTCGCTCGCCGGACGCGCGATGCGCAACGTGCGCCAGATGGTCAAGCGCATCGAGCGGGCCGGCTACGAAACCCGGGTACGGCGTATCCGTGACCTCGGCGAGGCCGAGCTGGAGCGCGTCCGCCTGGCCGCCGAGGACTGGCGCGGCACCGACACCGAGCGCGGCTTCTCCATGGCGCTCGGCCGCATCGGCGACGCGGCCGACGGCGAATGCCTGATAGCCACCGCCCACAAGGCCGACGAGCAGCCCGGCGAGTACGGCGACCTGAAAGCGATCCTGCACTTCGTCCCCTGGGGCGAGGACGGCGTCTCGCTGGACCTCATGCGCCGCGACCGCGCCGCCGACCCGGGCATGAACGAATTGCTGATCGTCGCCGCCCTGCAGGCAGCGCCCAAGTTCGGCGTCACCCGGGTCTCGCTGAACTTCGCCATGTTCCGCTCCGCCCTCGCCCGCGGCGAGAAGATCGGCGCCGGACCCGTGCTGCGCGCCTGGCGCGGGCTGCTGGTGTTCCTCTCCCGCTGGTTCCAGATCGAGTCGCTGTACAAGTTCAACGCCAAGTTCCAGCCGCGCTGGGAGCCCCGCTTCGTCGTCTACCGCGCCTCCGCCGACCTGCCCCGCATCGGCTTCGCCGCCATGCAGGCCGAAGGCTTCGTCGACCTCGCCCTGCCGCTGCCCCGCTTCCTGCGCCGGCGCCGGGCGGCCGTCGGGCGCCCCTGCGCGCACGCCGTCGCCGAACGCGACGTCCGGGCCGCCTGACCGCGGCCCCCGACCCGCCCCGACCCACCGTGCC
>NZ_JAJSZC010000192.1:0-15344 GCF_036815105.1 Streptomyces sp. IBSBF 3136 | reverse complement strand
CCCGCTTCCAGCTCCGCCACCGTCCCCCCGCTCCTCCGAACCAAGGACCGCATCCCATGGCATCGCACCCCGAAGCCGCCGCGCTGCTCGCTCGTTCTCACCGGCTCGGCTCCGATCCCCGTAACACCAACTACGCCGGCGGCAACGCCTCCGCCAAGGGCGCCGGCACCGACCCGGTCACCGGTGGCGAGGTGGAGCTGATGTGGGTCAAGGGGTCCGGCGGCGACCTCGGCACGCTCACCGAGTCGGGCCTCGCCGTGCTGCGCCTCGACCGGCTGCGCGCCCTCGCCGACGTGTACCCCGGGGTCGAGCGCGAGGACGAGATGGTCGCCGCGTTCGACTACTGCCTGCACGGCAAGGGCGGGGCGGCCCCGTCCATCGACACCGCCATGCACGGGCTCGTGGACGCCCCGCACGTCGACCACCTGCACCCCGACTCGGGCATCGCACTGGCCTGCGCGGCCGACGGGGAGAAGCTGACCGCCGAGTGCTTCGGCGACAGTGTGGTGTGGGTGCCCTGGCGGCGGCCCGGCTTCCAGCTCGGCCTCGACATCGCGGCGATCAGGAAGGCCGGCCCGCGGGCGATCGGCTGTGTCCTCGGCGGCCACGGCATCACCGCCTGGGGCGACACCTCCGAGGAGTGCGAGCGCAACTCGCTGCACATCATCCGCACCGCCGAGGCGTTCCTGGCGGAGAAGGGCAGGGCCGAGCCGTTCGGACCCGTCCTGGAGGGCTACGGCGCCCTGCCCGAGGCCGACCGCAGGGCCCGGGCCGCCGCCCTCGCACCGTACGTGCGCGCCCTCGCCTCCCAGGACCGGCCGCAGGTCGGCCACTTCGACGACTCCGCGGCCGTACTGGACTTCCTGGCCCGCGCCGAGCACCCGCGGCTCGCGGCCCTGGGCACCTCCTGCCCCGACCACTTCCTGCGCACCAAGGTCCGCCCGCTGGTGCTGGACCTTCCGCCCACCACGCCGCTGGAGGACGCGGTCGCCCGGCTGAGGGAACTGCACACCGCGTACCGCGAGGAGTACGCCGCCTACTACCAGCGGCACGCCGAGCCCGGCTCCCCCGCGATGCGCGGCGCCGACCCGGCGATCGTGCTCGTCCCCGGTGTCGGCATGTTCTCCTTCGGCAAGGACAAGCAGACCGCCCGGGTGGCGGGCGAGTTCTACCTCAACGCCGTCAACGTGATGCGGGGCGCCGAGGCCGTCTCCTCGTACGCGCCCATCGAGGAGGCGGAGAAGTTCCGCATCGAGTACTGGGCTCTGGAGGAGGCCAAGCTCCAGCGGATGCCGAAGCCCAAGCCGCTGGCCACCCGGGTGGCGCTGGTGACCGGCGCGGGCAGCGGCATCGGCAGGGCCATCGCCCATCGGCTGGTGGCCGAGGGCGCGTGCGTCGTCGTCGCCGACCTCGACGCGCGGAACGCGGCGGCCGTCGCCGAGGAGCTGGGCGGCCCCGACAAGGCCGTCGCCGTCACCGTGGACGTCACCTCGGAGGAGGAGATCGCCGCGGCGTTCCGTGCCGCGGTGCTCGCCTTCGGCGGCGTCGACCTGGTCGTCAACAACGCGGGCGTCTCCGTCTCCAAGCCCCTGCTGGAGACGTCGGCCCGGGACTGGGACCTCCAGCACGACATCATGGCCCGTGGCTCCTTCCTCGTCTCGCGCGAGGCGGCCCGCGTGATGATCGCGCAGGAACTGGGCGGCGACATCGTCTACATCGCCTCCAAGAACGCCGTCTTCGCCGGACCGAACAACATCGCCTACTCCGCCACCAAGGCCGACCAGGCCCACCAGGTCCGCCTGCTCGCCGCCGAGCTGGGCGAGCACGGCATCCGGGTCAACGGCGTCAACCCGGACGGGGTGGTGCGCGGCTCGGGCATCTTCGCCGGCGGCTGGGGCGCCCAGCGTGCGGCGGTGTACGGAGTGCCGGAGGAGAAGCTGGGCGAGTTCTACGCGCAGCGGACCATCCTCAAGCGGGAGGTGCTGCCGGAGCACGTGGCGAACGCGGTGTTCGCGCTCACCGGGGGCGAGCTGACCCACACCACCGGGTTGCACGTCCCGGTCGACGCGGGCGTGGCGGCCGCGTTCCTGCGATGAGCGCGGTCCGCAAGGCGTACGCCGCCGTCGACCTGGGCGCCTCCAGCGGACGGGTGATGGTCGGCCGGGTCGGGCCCGACACGCTGGAGCTGAGCGAGGCGCACCGGTTCCCGAACCGGCCGGTGCGGGTGCCCGAGGGGCTGCGCTGGGACGTGCTCGGGCTGTACGCCGGGGTCCTCGACGGGCTGCGGGCGGCCGGGCAGGTGGATTCCGTCGGCATCGACAGCTGGGCCGTCGACCACGGTCTGCTGGACGCCGACGGTGCCCTGCTCGGCAGCCCCGTGCACTACCGGGACTCCCGGACGGACGGCGTCGCGGAGAAGGTGTGGGCGACCGTGCCCGCCGCCGAGCTGTACGCGGCCACCGGGGTGCAGTACGCCCCGTTCAACACCCTGTACCAGCTCACGGCGGCCCGCTCGACCGCCCAGTTCGCGCACGCCAGAAGGCTGTTGCTCATTCCCGACCTGCTGACCTACTGGCTGACCGGCGAGCAGGGCACCGAACTGACCAACGCCTCCACCACCCAGCTCATCGACCCCCGCACCCGCTCCTGGGCGCACGGTGTCGCCGACCGGCTGGGCATCGACCTGAAGCTGTTCGCACCGCTGCGGCAGCCCGGCGACCGGGCGGGCCTGCTGCGGCCGGAGGTGCTGGAGGACACCGGGCTCACCGGGCCCGTTCCGGTGACGGCGGTCGGCTCGCACGACACCGCCTCGGCGGTCGCCGCCGTCCCGGCCGACACCCCGCGCTTCGCCTACATCTGCACCGGCACCTGGTCCCTCGCGGGCCTTGAGCTGGACGCGCCGGTGCTCTCCGAGGACAGCCGCGCCGCCAACTTCACCAACGAGCTGGGCCTGGACGGCACGGTCCGCTACCTGCGCAACATCATGGGGCTCTGGCTGCTCCAGGAGTGCGTGCGCGCCTGGGGCGACCCCGACCTGGGCGGCCTGCTGCGCGAGGCGGCCCAGGTGCCGGCGCTGCGCTCGGTGGTGGACGCCGGGGACGAGGCGTTCCTCGCGCCCGGCCGGATGCCGGAGCGGATCGCCGGGGCGTGCCGCGCCTCGGGGCAGCCGGTGCCCGCGACGCCCCCCGAGATCACCCGGTGCATCCTCGACTCGCTCGCCCTGGCCCACCGCCGGGCCGTGGCGGACGCCCGGCGGCTGGCCGACCGCCCGGTCGACGTGGTCCACGTCGTCGGCGGCGGCACCCGCAACGCCCTGCTGTGCCAGCTCACCGCCGACGCCTGCGGGCTGCCGGTGGTGGCGGGCGCGACGGAGGCGGCCGCGCTGGGCAACGTCCTGGTGCAGGCGCGCGCCGACGGACTGGCCGGCGACCTCGCCGACATGCGCGCCCTGCTCGCCCGCACCCAGCCACTGGCCCGCTACCGGCCACGCGGCGGCGCCGCCCGATGGCGGGAGGCGGAGGCGAGGCTCGCCGCCCGGTGAGCCGTCCCCCGCCTCCGGCGGTGCCCGCCGACTACCCTGCAACTCGTCCGACGACCCACCCCGAGGAGCCGCGATGCGTGTCGCACTGTTCCTGACCTGTGTCAACGACACGCTCTATCCGGACACCGGCCGCGCGGTCGTCAGACTGCTGAACCGGCTGGGCGTGGAGGTGGACTTCCCGATGGCCCAGACGTGCTGCGGGCAGGCCCACTACAACACCGGCTACCGGCACGAGGCGGAGCCGGCGGCCCGGCACTTCGCCGAGGTCTTCGGCGGGTACGAGGCGATCGTGACCCCGTCGGGATCGTGCGGGGCGATGGTCCGGGAGCTGTATCCCCGGATGGGTGAACGGGCGCGGGCCGAGGGACGCGGGGACACGCTGGCGCGGACCCTGGCGCCGGTGGTGCCGAGGACGTACGAGCTGACGGAGTTCCTCGTCGACGTCCTCGGGGTGACGGACGTGGGCGCGAGCTACCCGCACAAGGTCACCTACCACCCGACCTGCCACGGACTGCGCGGCCTCAGGCTCGGCGACCGCCCGCGGCGGCTGCTGGAGGCCGTCCGGGGGCTCGAGCTGGTCGAGTTGCCGGGCGCCGAGGAGTGCTGCGGGTTCGGCGGGACCTTCGCGGTGAAGAACGCGGACGTCTCGGCGGCGATGGGCGCGGACAAGGTGCGCAACGCGGAGTCGACCGGCGCCGAGGTGCTGTGCGCGGCCGACAACTCGTGCCTCATGCACATCGGCGGCACCATGAGCCGGCTCCGGGTGGGCATGCGGCCGGTGCACATCGCGGAGATCCTGGCGAGCACGGAGGAGGTACCGGCCCCATGAGCGGCACGTTCGTCGGCATGCCGGCGTTCCCGCAGGCGGCGCACGACGCCCTGGCGGACCCGACGCTGCGCGGCAACCTGCGCCACGCCACCCACACCATCCGCGCCAAACGGGCCCGTGCGGTGGCCGAGTTGCCCGACTGGGCGCGGCTGCGGGAGGCGGGCGGGCGGATCAAGGACCACACGCTGCGCCATCTGGACCGCTATCTGGAGCGGTTGGAGGAGGCGGTCACCGCCGCCGGGGGCACGGTCCACTGGGCGGTCGACGCAGACGAGGCCAACCGGATCGTCACCGAACTGGTCCGGACCACCGGCGAGTCGGAGGTCGTCAAGGTCAAGTCCATGGCCACGCAGGAGATCGGGCTCAACGAGGCCCTCGAAGCCGCGGGCATCCGCGCCTACGAGACCGACCTCGCCGAGCTGATCGTCCAGTTGGGCAGGGACCGGCCCTCGCACATCCTGGTCCCGGCCATCCACCGCAACCGGGGGGAGATCCGGGAGATCTTCGAGAGGGAGATGGGCGCGTGGGGCCGCCCGGCCCCCGAGGGTCTGACGGACACACCCGCCGATCTCGCCGAGGCCGCGCGGCTGCATCTGCGGGAGAAGTTCCTGCGCGCCAAGGTCGGCATCTCCGGCGCCAACTTCATGGTGGCCGAGACCGGCACCCTCGTCGTCGTGGAGTCCGAGGGCAACGGCCGGATGTGCCTGACCCTCCCCGAGACGCTGATCTCGGTCGTGGGCATCGAGAAGATCGTGCCCACCTGGCGGGACCTGGAGGTCTTCCTCCAGACCCTCCCCCGCTCCTCCACCGCCGAACGGATGAACCCGTACACCAGCATGTGGACGGGCACGACGGACGAGGACGGGCCTGCGGCCTTCCACCTGGTGCTGCTGGACAACGGCCGCACCGACACCCTCGCCGACGAGGTCGGCCGCCAGGCGCTGCGCTGCATCCGCTGTTCGGCCTGCCTCAACGTCTGCCCGGTGTACGAGCGGGCGGGCGGGCACGCCTACGGCTCCGTCTACCCGGGGCCGATCGGCGCCATCCTCAGTCCCCAACTGCGGGGTACGGCCAGCGAGATCGACGCCTCGCTGCCGTACGCGTCCAGCCTGTGCGGCGCCTGTTACGAGGTCTGCCCGGTCGCCATCGACATCCCCGAGGTGCTGGTGCACCTGCGGGAGCGGGTGGTGCAGGGCGGTCCGGCGGTCCGGGAGGGCAACCGGGTGGTGCTGAAGCCGGCCAAGGGGCACGCGGCCGAACGGGCGGCCATGCGGGCGGCACGCTGGGCCTTCGCGCACCCGGCCGCGCTGCGCGGCGGCCAGCGGCTCGCCTCCCGCACCCGCCGACTGCACCCGCGCACGCTGCCCGGTCCCGGCCGGGCCTGGACCGCGACCCGGGATCTGCCGCCGGTGCCCGCGGAACCGTTCCGCGACTGGTGGCAGCGGACGAACGGCGGAAAGGACGACGTCAAGTGAGCAGCAGGGAACGGGTGTTGGGCCGGGTGCGGCGCGCGCTCGCGGACGTGGCGCCGGACGAGCGGCCGTACGCGGAGGCGGTCCCGCGGGACTACCTGCGCGAGCACGGCGACCGGACGGTGGAGCAGACCGTCGACCTGCTCGCCGAGAACCTCGCGGACTACCGGGCGCTGGTGCACCGCTGCGAGTCGGCGGAGCTGCCGGATCTCCTCATGCGGCTGCTGGCCGCACGCGGCTCGGAGGAGATGCTGGTGCCTCCCGGGCTGCCGCCCGAGTGGCTGGCCGCGGCGGACCCGGTGCGGATCCACGACCGGGCGGTGGTCACCGCGCACCGGCTGGACCGGGTGGGCAGTGTGGTGACGGGGTGTGCCGTGGCGATCGCCGAGACCGGCACGATCGTCCTGGACGGCTCCCCCGACCAGGGCCGGCGCCGGATCTCGCTCATTCCGGACCACCACATCTGCGTGGTCAGGGTGCCGGAGCAGGTCGTCTCCTCCGTCCCGCAGGCCCTCGAACGCCTCGATCCGGCCCGACCGTTGACCTGGATCTCCGGTCCCTCGGCGACCAGCGACATCGAGCTGGACCGGGTGGAGGGGGTGCACGGCCCGCGCACCCTGGAGGTGGTGCTGGTGACCGGCGAACCGGCCGGAGGCCGCTGAAGGGCGGGACGGTACCGCCCCGGTTAGCGTGGGTCCATGATCCGGTTCGAGCAGGTCACCAAGCGGTTCCCGGACGGTACGACGGCCGTGGACGACCTTTCCTTCGAGGTGTCCGAGGGTGAGCTGGTCACGCTGGTGGGCCCCTCCGGCTGCGGCAAGACGACGACCATGATGATGGTGAACCGGCTGGTCGAACCCACCTCGGGGCGGATCCTGGTGAACGGCGAGGACGTCGCGCGCGTCGACCCGGTGCGGTTGCGCCGCCGGATCGGGTACGTCATCCAGCAGGGCGGCCTCTTTCCCCACCGCACGGTCCTGGACAACACGGCGACCGTGCCGGCGCTGCTCGGCTGGAAGCGGGCGAAGGCCCGGGCCCGGGCGGCGGAACTGCTGGACCTCGTGGGCCTGGACCCGAAGACGTACGGGCCGCGCTATCCGGACCAGCTGTCGGGCGGGCAGCGGCAGCGGGTGGGCGTGGCCAGGGCGCTCGCGGCCGATCCGCCGGTGCTGCTGATGGACGAGCCCTTCGGCGCGGTCGACCCGGTGGTGCGCGAGCAGCTCCAGGACGAGTTCCTGCGCATGCAGGCGGCGGCGCCCAGGACGGTGCTGCTGGTCACGCACGACATCGAGGAGGCGGTGCGACTCGGTGACCGCATCGCCGTGTACGGACAGGGCCGCGTGGAGCAGTTCGACACGCCGGGGGCGGTGCTGGGGGCGCCCGCCACGCCGTACGTCGCCGGGTTCGTGGGCGCGGACCGCGGGCTGAAGCGGCTGTCGGTCACCGAGATCCAGCCCGACGACCTCGAACAGCCGCCGGTGGCCCGCCCGGACGAGCCCGCCGGGCGGGCCGCCGAGCGGCTGCGGACCGGGGGCGCCCGGTGGGCGGTGGTCCTCGACGCGCGCGGCGACCTGCACGGCTGGGTCGGCGCCGACGATCTGGCCGCGGGCGGCACGGTCGGTGACCGGGCGCACCGGATGACGGCCTGGGTGCCGGTGGGCGCGCCGCTGAAGCAGGCGTTCGGGGTGATGCTCCAGTACGACGCCGGGTGGGTCGCGGTGCTGGACGGGGCGCGGTTCCTGGGGGTGCTGACCCCGGCGAAGCTGCACGAGGCGCTGCGCCGCTCGGTGGACGCGGACGCGCGGGGCGTGGCGCGGGGGCAGGTGCCGTTCGAGTCGGTGGCGGGCGCCTGAGGCTCACCGGGCCGGCAGGCCCCGCCTCTCGAGGTAGGCGCGGGCCACGTCGGCCGGGAGCCGGCGCCAGCTGTCCACCTGCCGGTTGAGGTCCGTCAGGTCGGCCGTGGTCAGGACGGCGTCGAGCCGGCCGAGCGCCCTGGCGACGCCGGGACCGCCCGCGCGGGCGCGGTTGACCACCGCGACCACGTGGTCGGCGTTCTGCAGGTGCCGGTCGTCGGCGAGCAGGACCAGGCCGAAGTCGTCGAGCGTGGCGTCCGTGGTGGTGGCCAGCAGCATGTCGTCGCGGCCGTCCTGCACGGCGCGCTTGGCCTGGGTGGTGCCGACGCCCTTGGGGTCGACGCCGACGACGTCGATGCCGTACACCTTCTTCAGCCCGGGTGCGCAGTACGGCCGTTGCACGCATTCGTCGCCCGCGGCGAGCCGTACCGGCAGGCGCGAGGCGCCGAGGTCGCTGAGGGTGCGCAGCCGGTGCCGCCGGGCGTAGGCGGCGCTGACCGCGAAGGCGTTCTGGTCCACGGCCCGGCCCGGGGGCAGCACGGTGAGGCCGCGGGGCGCCGCCAGCTCGCGCAGCGCCGTCATGGTGGTGCCGAGGTCGGGTGAGCCGACCGGGCGGGCGCGGGGGCCGTGCGCCTTGGCGTTCAGCCAGTCGGCGAAGGTGGCCGCGTACTCGGGCACGACGTCGATCCGCCCCGACTCCAGGGCCGGTTCGTACAGTTCCCGGTTGGCGACGGTCAGGACCGACGTCCGGTAGCCGGCCCGGTTCAGGAGCTGGGCGTACAACTGGGCGAGCAGGTCGCTCTCGGTGAAGCCGGCCGAGCCGATGGTCAGGTGGTGGCTGTCGCCGGGCGGTGCGGTGACCGCGTCCCGGTGTTCGAGGGACGGGCCGGTGGCGCAGCCGGTGAGGGCGAGGAGCGCGCACAGGGTCACGGCGGTACGGCGCCTCACCGGCCGCTCCCGGGCCGGGTGGCCGCCAGGCGTTCGGCGGCCGCGAAGACGCCCTCGACGAGCAGGGCGAACACCGCGACGAGGAAGGCGCCGGCGACCACCTGGGGCGTGCTGGCCAGGTTGAAGCCCGCGGTGATGATCCGGCCGAGTCCGCCGCCGCCCGCGAGCGCGGCGATGGTGGCGGTGGCGACGAGCTGGACGGCGGCGGTGCGCACCCCGGTGAGGATCATCGGGCGGGCGAGCGGCAGTTCGACGCGGAACAGCGTCTGCCGTCCGGTCATCCCCATGCCCCGGGCCGCCCGTACGACGCTCCGGTCGACCTCGCGCATGCCGACGTAGGCGTTGGTGAGCAGGGGCGGCACGGCGAAGAGCACCAGGGCGACCACGGCGGGCCCCTCGCCCCATCCGCCGACCGGGGTCAGCAGGAGCAGGACCAGGACGGCGAAGGTGGGCACGGCCCGGCCGGCGTTGGAGATGTTGACGGCGAGCGCGCCGCCCCTGCCGAGGTGGCCGAGGACCAGCGCGACCGGCAGCGCGATCAGGCAGCTGACGGCGAGGCACACGGAGACGAGCAGCAGGTGCTGGAGCAGCCGGTGCCGGATGCCGTCGTCGCCGGACCAGTGGGCGGGGTCGGTGAGCCAGTCCCGGGCGGCGCCGAGGGTGTTCACGCGCGGGCCGCCCGGGTCCAGGGGGTGATCAGCCGCTGCACACCCAGCAGGAGCAGGTCGGCGGCGACGGCGATCACCACGCACAGCACGGACGCGGTGAGCACCTGGGCCTTGAAGTAGCTGTTCATGCCGGCGTAGATCAGGTTGCCGAGGCCGCCGTAGCCGACGATCGCGCCGACGGTGACGAGGGAGACCGCGGAGACGGTGGCGATGCGCAGGCCGGCCATGGCGGCGGGCAGCGCGAGGGGCAGTTCGACGGTGAGCAGCAGCCGGACCGGACCGTAGCCGAGGCCGCGCGCGGCCTGCCGGGTCTCCTCCGGGACGGCACGCAGCCCGGCGAGGATGTTGCGCACCAGCAGGGTGAGCGAGTACAGCACCAGTCCGGCTACGACGAGGCCGGCCGAGAGCCCGTAGAGCGGCAGGAGCAGGGAGAACATGGCCAGCGACGGGATGGTGTAGAGGATCGTGGTCACGGCGAGGACGGGGCCGGTCGCCGGGGGCAGGCGGCGGGCCAGCACCGCGAGCGGCACGGCGAGCGCGAGGCCGATGAGCACCGCGACCGCCGTGAGCTGCACATGCTGGACGACCGCGTCGAGCAGGATGCGGCGGCGGGTGCTCAGATAGGCGCCGCAGATCCACTCGTTGCGCGCGAGGCAGTCGTGCGGGGTCGCGATCACCCTTCCATTCCACCGGGCGGCCGGGCGGCTCCGCACGGTGGACTGGGTCTTCCGGGGGGCCGGTGCCGGGCGTGTCGGCGAGGTCCCGGCTGCCCCGCCACGTGGTCTAGCGCATCCCGGCGGCGTCCAGCAGTGCGGTCACGGTCGTGGTGGTGAGGCCGTCGCCGAGGTGCTCCACCCGGGCGCCGGCGCGGGCGCTGGCGCCGTCGAAGACCAGCATGAGCTGGCGGGCGAGCAGCCCGGGGTCACGGGCGCCGCCCCGTTCGGCCTGGGTGCGCAGGCCGTGCTCCAGGCGTGCCTTGACCGTCCGGGCGACCTCGCTCGCGGGGTGCTGCGGGTCCTTCAGCTCCACCAGCACGGCGAGGTAGGGGCAGCCGAGGTAGCCGGGGTCGACGGACGCCTTCTCCACCTGCTCGAAGACGTGCAGGATCCGCTCGCGCGGGGTGCCGGCGTCCGGGTCCGCCGGCGCCAGCCGGGCCTCGTACCAGGAGATCTGCCGTTCCAGACTCGCGGCCAGCATCTCGTCCTTGCCACCGAACAGCTGGTACATCGACCGCTTGGAGACGCCGGCGGCCCGGCACAGCGCCTCGACGCCCACGGACACGCCCTCGCGGTAGACGAGCTGGGCGGCCGCGTCGAGCAGCCGGTCTCGGGGGGACGCCTTGTCGGTGGTGGCCATACGCCGAGGCTACCGCGTCCGGGACGGAAGGAAACCGATCGGTCCGCACACCGCGACCGGCGCTCGCCGGACGCCTCGGGCGCCCTCCGGAACCCCGTGACAAAAGGACTGACCAAGCGCTTAGATAGTGGCCGGACATCACCCGATCCCGCCGGAGGCCCCGTTGTTCTCATCCCTCGACGACGTCTCCGCCCGCCTCGCCGGGACCGGCTACCTGGCCTCGCCCGCCGTCGCCACCACCGTCTTCCTCGCCGCCCGGCTCGGCAAGCCGCTCCTGGTGGAGGGGCCCGCCGGGGTCGGCAAGACCGAACTGGCCAAAGCCGTCGCCGCGGTCGCCGGGGCCCGGCTGGTACGGCTCCAGTGCTACGAGGGCGTCGACGAGTCCCGGGCGCTGTACGAGTGGAACCACGCCAAGCAGCTGCTGCGCATCAGCGCGGGCCGCGACGAGAGCTGGGACGAGACCCGCACCGACATCTTCGGCGAGGAGTTCCTGCTCCCCCGCCCGCTGCTCACCGCCATCCGCGGCGACGAGCCGACCGTGCTCCTGATCGACGAGATCGACAAGGCCGACGTGGAGATGGAGGGGCTGCTGCTGGAGGTGCTCAGCGACTTCCAGGTGACCGTCCCCGAGCTGGGCACGATCACCGCCACCCGCCGCCCCTTCGTCGTGCTCACCTCCAACGCCGGCCGCGAGCTGTCCGAGGCGCTGCGCCGCCGCTGCCTGTTCCTGCACATCGGCTTCCCCGAGGAGGAGCTGGAACGGCGGATCGTACGGCTGAAGGTGCCGGACCTCGGCGAGGCGCTGGCCGGGTCGGTGGTCCGGGTGGTCGGCGCGCTGCGCGCGATGGACCTGCGCAAGGCGCCGTCCGTCGCGGAGACCGTCGACTGGGCGCGCACCCTGCTCGCCCTGGGGGCCGGCACGCTGGACGAGACGGTCGTCCGGGACACCCTCGGCGTGCTCCTCAAGCACCAGGAGGACGTCCAGAAGGCCGCCGCGAAACTCGACCTGGACGCGCTGTGACCGGTGTCGACGGGCGGATCACGGGCCTGGTGGGCGCCCTGCGCGCGCACGGCGTGCGGATCGGCACCGGCGAGACCGTGGACGCGGCCCTCGCCGCGCGCGAACTCGGCTTCGCCGACCGTGAGCTGCTGCGCGAGGGCCTGGCCGCCACGCTGCTGCACGGCGCCGCGCAGCGCGCGGTGTTCGACCCGGTCTTCGACCTGTACTTCCCGCGCGGGGTCGGCGCCCCGGACGGCGGCGGCGCGAACCGAGCGGACCTGCGCGACCGGCTCGCCGCGGCCCTGGCAGCCGACGACCGGTCGCTGCTGGCCGCGCTGGCGGCGGAGGCCGTCGACGGCTTCGGCGGCTACGGCGGCTCGTCCGGCTCGGACGGCTGGTCGGCGTACCAGGCTTTGGACCGCATCCGCCCGCAGACCCTGCTGGCCCGGGTGCGGGCCGACGTGCGGGCCCGCGACGGGGGCGCGGGGTTCGCGGACCGGCTGCTGGACGACGAGATCCGGCGGCGGATCGAGGAGTTCCGGCGGATGGTCGGGGCGGACGCGCGGCGCCGGGTCGCCGAGCGGCGCGGGCGGGACGAGATCGCCCGGCGGGCCGTCGCCCCGACCGCCGACCGGGTGGACTTCCTGTACGCGGGCCGGGACCAGCTCGCCGAGCTGCGCCGGACCGTCCAGCCGCTGGCCCGCAAGCTGGCGACCCGCCTCGCCGCGCGCCGCCGCCGGAACGCCCGCGGCACCATCGACCTGCGGCGCACCGTGCGCTCCTCGCTGTCGACGGGCGGCGTGCCGATGCGGCCGGTGCTGCGCAGGCGCCGCCCCGCCCGGCCCGAACTGGTACTGCTGTGCGACGTGTCGGGGTCGGTGTCCGGGTTCTCGGACTTCACGATGCTGCTGGTGCAGGCACTGCACGACCAGTTCAGCAAGGTCCGGGTGTTCGCCTTCGTCAACCGCCTGGACGAGGTGACCGGGTTGCTCGGGCGCGGCCACGCCGACCCGGACGGTCTCGGCGCCCGGATCCGCGCCGAGGCCACGCTCACCGGCTGGCACGGCAGCAGCGACTACGGCGTCGCCCTGGGCGAGTTCACCGAGCGGTGGGGCGCCGCGGTCGGCCCCCGGACGACGGTGTTCGTGCTCGGGGACGCCCGCACCAACATGAGCGACCCGAACCTCCCCGCCGTCCGCGAACTCGCCCGCCGGGCCCGGCGGGTGTACTGGCTCAATCCCGAGCCGCGCGCCCAGTGGGGCACCGGCGACTCGGCGGCGCCCGACTACGCCGGGCTGGTGGAGATGCACGAGTGCCGCACGGCCCGGCAGCTCGGCGCCCTGGTGGCCCGGCTGCTGCCGGTGTGACGCCGTGCGGTACGGCGTGGCGCAGTGCGGTCCGCTGTGGCGCCGTGCGGTCCGGTGTGACGCCGCGCGGTCCGCTGTGGCGCCGCACGGTCCGCTGTGGCGCCGCACGGTCCGCTGTGGCGCCGTGCGGGACGGCGTGACGCCCTGCGGCCCGGCGTGATCGACTGGGCACCGGCCGGTCGCCGCCCGCGCCCGGCTTCCGCCCGCACCCGAGGACGTACGCCATGAGCCACCCGCCCGTGCAGCTCGCCACCTTCCCCACCCCCGCCGAACCGGCGCCCCGGCTCGCCGCCGCGATCGGTCTCGGCCCGGAGGACCTGTGGGTCAAGCGGGACGATCTGACCGGGGTGGGCGGCGGCGGGAACAAGCTCCGCAAGCTGGAGTGGACGGCGGGTGCGGCGCTGGCCGAGGGCGCGGACACGCTCGTCACCACGGGCGCCCCGCAGAGCAACCACGCCCGGCTCACGGCCGCCGCGGCCGCCCGGCTGGGGCTGGCCGCCGTCCTCGTGCTGCGCGGCGCACCGGGCGACTCGCGCTCCGGGAACCTCGCCCTCGACGGCCTGCTGGGTGCGCGGCTGGTCTGGGCGGGCGACGTGGACCGGGCCGGCCTGGACGCGGCGGCGGCCGAGGTGTGCGAGCGGCTGCGCGCGTCCGGGGCCCGGCCCGCGCTGATCCCGTTCGGCGGGTCCAGCGCGCTGGGCGCACGGGGTTACGTGCGCTGCGGCGAGGAGCTGCGGGCACAGGTGCCCGGCCTGCGGACGGCGGTGGTGGCCCTCGGCTCGGGCGGCACCATGGCCGGTCTCGTCGCCGCCCTCGGTGCCGGGTCGGTGCTCGGTGTCGACGTCGGCGCGCTGGCCGATCCGGCGGCGGCGGTACGGGAGTTCGCGGCCCCGCACCTGGCCGGCGGGATCACCGTGGACGGGCTGCGGGTGCGCCGGGACCAGGTGGGCGCCGGGTACGCGACGCTCACCGGGCCGGCCGCCGAGGCGCTCCGGCTGGCCGCACGCACCGAGGGGATCGTCCTCGACCCCGTCTACACCGGGCGGGCCCTGGCCGGCCTGATCGCCGCCGTCCGGGACGGCGACGTACGGCCGGGCGAGCGGACCGTGTTCGTGCACACCGGCGGGCTGCCCGGCCTGTTCGGCCACGCGGAGGCCGTCGCGTACGCGGAGGCGGGGGCGGGGGCCCTTGCGGAGGAGGGCTGACGGACGAGGCACCGGGGCGCGCGGACGGTGGGGCCCGGCGGATCGTGAAAGGTTCGCCGGCTCCTGACCGGCAACTCCCGGCGCGGCGGCCGGCTCCTGTCGGCTAGAGCGTGTCTCTTTGATGGGTTGGTCAGTTGATCGGATATGTCTGTCCGATTAGTGATCACTGATGCGATGTGGGACCGGATCGAGCCGCTCATGCCGGCCGATCCGGTCCGGGGACGGCGCTGGGCCGATCACCGCGGCACGCTCGAGGCCATCGCGTGGAAGTACCGCACCAACTCGCCTTGCGGGACCTCCCCGAGGAGCTCGGCTCGTTTCAGACGGCCCATAAGCGGCTGATCAGGTGGGCCGTCGACGGCACGTGGGAGAAGATCTTCGTCGCCGTCCTCGCCGCAGCGGATGCCGTCGACGACATCGACTGGACCGTATCGGTCGACTCCACCGTCGTCCGGGCCCACCAGCACGCCGCGGGAGCACTCAAAGGGGAAGAACACCCCGTTCAAGGTCATCACCACCGCGGCCAACGGGACCGCCTTCCGGCCTCGCGCAAAAGAAGAGCTGCTCGGCCGGCGGCATCTTGAAGCGGTCGAGAGATCCGTTCAGCCGATGGTGAAGCGCTGGTTCTGGGCGCCTCGGTCGCAGCGGGCAGTGCGGTAGTAGCCGTTGTCCTGCTGGTAGAGGCAGCGGCCCGTGCCGACGCTTTGGAGCATGATGGCGCTGCGGGCGGCGGGTTGGACGGTGCGCCACTTCTGGTATGAGCCGCCGTTACAGCGCAGGGGGTAGACGTCGCCCCGGTCATTGCTGTCGAGGCAGCGGCCCCAGAAGTTGTTCTTGAGAGTGGTGCTGGTGTTGAGGCGGCCGTTCCACTGCCACAGGAGGCTGCCGCGTCCAGTGGTGCAGCGGTCGCCCTTGAGGCCGGTTTCGGAGGTCTCGCGCAGGCAGTCGCCATAACGGTAGTTCGCGAAGCGGCTGGTGGCGGTGACAGCCGAGGCGGGTGTGGGGGTGAGGAGGGGGAGGGCGAGGCCGGCGGGGGGGCTGTGGGCGGCGCAAGCATTAAGGGTCGGGCGGCACACACGGGGTAACCATTCAATTGTTTTAATAT
>NZ_JAJSZC010000191.1:0-15543 GCF_036815105.1 Streptomyces sp. IBSBF 3136 | reverse complement strand
GCACCGGGCCCGGCCGTGCCCGCCCAACTGCCGCATGACCTGCCCTCCTTCACCGGCCGGCGCGCCGAACTCGAAGAGGTGCTGGACGTGCTCGGCGGCGGCCCCGAACCCACCGGGACGGTGCTCATCTCCGCGCTCGGCGGCATGCCGGGGGTCGGCAAGACCACGCTCGCGGTCCACTGGGCCCACCTCGTCGCCGACCGCTACCCCGACGGGCAGCTCTACGCCGACCTGCGCGGCTTCGCCCCGGCCGGGGCGGTCACCGAACCGGGGGAGGTGCTGCGCCAGTTCCTCGACGCCCTCGGAGTACCGCCCGAGCGCGTGCCGCAGGACCCGGACGCCCGGTCCGCCCTCTACCGCAGCGTGCTCTCCGGACGCCGGGTGCTCGTCCTGCTCGACAACGCCCGCGACGCCGACCAGGTACGGCCGCTGCTGCCCGGCACCCCCGGCTGCCTCACCATCGTCACCAGCAGGGACGAACTCACCGGCCTGGTCGCCGCCCACGGCGCCCACTCGCTCACCCTGCACCCGCTCGGCACCGCCCAGGCCCGGGCCTTCCTCGCCGCCCGGCTCGGCGCCGGACGGACCGCCGGCGAACCCCGCGCGGTGGACGAGATCATCACGCGGTGCGCCGGGCTGCCCCTCGCCCTCGCCTGCGTGGCCGCCCGGGCGGCCCTCAACCCGCGCTTCCCGCTGACCGCCGTGGCCGCCGAACTCCGCGAGGCCGGCGGCGCCCTGCACGCCTTCGGCCGCCCGGACACCTCGGTGGACGTCGCCACCGTCTTCTCCTGGTCCGTGAACGCCGTGTCCGCCGAAGCGGCCCGGCTCTTCCGGCTGCTGGCCCTGCACCCCGGACCCGACGCCTCACCGGCCGCCGCGGCCGCGGTCGCCGGACTGCCGCCGCGCCTGACGCGGCCCCTGCTGGCCGAACTCGCCGGCGTCCACCTCCTGGCCGAACCCGCGCCCGGCCGCTACGGCTTCCACGACCTGCTCCGCGCCCACGCCACCGAACTCCTGCACGCCCACCACACCGAGGCCGAGCGACGCGAGGCCACCGAACGGCTGCTGCGCCACCACCTGCACGCCGCCCATGCCGCCGCCGCGCTCCTCGACCCCAGCGGGGACCGGCCGCCCCTGCCGTCCGGGCCACCCGACACACCCGCCGAGACGTTCACCGACGACAGCCGCGCCCTCGCCTGGCTCACCGCCGAGCACGCCGCGCTGCCCGCCCTCGTCACAGCGGCCGCCGCCACCGGACACGACCGGCTCGCCTGCCTGCTGGCCTGGTCCCTCGAACCGTACTTCGAACGGCGCGGCCACTGGCACGACGGGCTCGCCGCCCAGCGCACCGCCCTCGACGCCGCCCTGCGACTCGCCGAGCCCGCCCTGGAGGCCCGGGCCGAGCGCGGCCTCGCCCGGGCCGAGGGCAGACTCGGACAGCACGACTCCGCCCGCACCCGCCTCGCCCGGGCCCTCGACCTGTTCACCGGCCTCGACGACACGACCGGCCTCGCGGGCACCCACCGCAGCCTCGGCTGGGAGAGCGAGCAACGCGGCGACCTGGCCGGGGCCCTGCGGCACAACACCCTCGCCCTCGACCTGTTCCGCACCGCCGGCCACCGGCCGGCACAGGCCAGCGTCCTCAACTCCGTCGGCTGGTACCACGCCCTGCTCGGCGAGCACCGGCAGGCGCTCACCCACTGCTTCGAAGCCCTGACCCTGCTCCAGGAACTCGGTGACCGCTACGGCCAGGCCGCGACCTGGGACAGCATCGCCTACGCCCACCACCACCTCGGCCGCCACCCGCACGCCCTGCTCGGCTACCGCAACGCGCTCGCCCTCTACCGTGCGCTCGGCGCGCCCTACCCCGAGGCGGACACCCTCACCCGCATCGGCGACACCCACCTCGCGACCGGCGACCACGAGGGCGCCCGGGCCGCCTGGGAGCAGGCTCTGACCCTGCTCACCGGCCTCGGGCACCCGGACGCCGACCGGGTCAGGGCCAGACTCGACGGTCGGGACGCCCGGCTCGGCGCGGTGTGAACGTGCTGCGGTTCGACGTGCTCGGCCCCCTGCGCGTGACCCGCGGGGAGACCGAACTGGACCTCGGGTTCCCGCAGCAACGGGCCCTGCTCGCCCTGCTCCTGGTGCACGCCGGGCGGCCCGTGCGGATGGCCGAGCTCGTCGACGTGCTCTGGCCCGGACCGCCGCCCGCCAGCGCCCCGAACGTCGTCCGGCGCTACGTCGGCGCCCTGCGCAGGCTGCTCGAACCCGGCCTGCCGCCCCGCGCGCCCGGGCGGCGGCTGCCGGGGCGCACCGGGGGCTATCTGCTGCGCGCCGACACCGACGAGGTCGACCTGCTGCGCTTCCGCGACCTCGCCCAGCGCGGCATGCGGGCCGCCGCCACCGGACGGCCGGAGACGGCGGTACGGCACTTCGCCGCCGCCCTGCCCCTGTGGCGCGGTCCGGTCGCCACCGGCGTACCCGCGGCCACGCGCGAGCACCTGCACTTCACCGCCGTCGAGCGGGAACTCGTGCGCACCGCGCAGATGGCCGCGGACGCCGCGCTGCTGTGCGGCAGGCCCGAGGAGGTGCTGCCCACCCTGCGCAGGGCCGCCGCGCTCGAACCGCTGGACGAGCCGCTGCACGCCCGCCTCGTCCTGTCGCTCGCGGCCGCCGGACTCCAGGCGGAGGCACTCGCCGCGTACGACGGCGTCCGCCGCGACCTCGCCGCGCAGCTCGGCGTCCCGCCCGGACCCGAACTGGCCGCGGCCCACGCCCGCGTGCTGCGCCAGCAGGTGCCGGCCGCCGGCCACCGCTCGGCACCGAAGACCCCGCCGAAGCGGCCGCAGCCACCACAACCGTTCGTGCGGCCCGCCCAGTTGCCGCTCGACCTCGCCGTCTTCGCGGGTCGCGCCACCGAGTTGGGGACGATCGACACCATCGCCGACACCGCCGTCACCGCCGCCACCAGCGGCGGGGTGCCCGCGACCGTCCTGATCAGCGGCATGCCCGGCATCGGCAAGTCCGCCCTCGCCGTGCACTGGGCGCACCGTGCGGCCGACCGCTTCCCGGACGGCCAACTCCACGTCGCGCTGCGCGGGTTCGCCCCCGACCGGACCGCCCTGCAACCCGCCGGGGCGCTGCGCCAGCTGCTGGCCGCCCTCGGCGTGCCCGAGCAGCGGATGCCCGAGGGCGTGGACGCCCTCGCCGGGCTCTACCGCAGCCTGCTGGCGGGCCGCCGCATGCTCGTCCTGCTCGACGACGCCTCGGGCACCGAACAACTGCGCCCCCTGCTGCCCGCCTCACCCGGCTGTCTGGCCGTCGTCACCAGCCGCAACGCACTGCCCAGCCTGATCGCCTCCGGCGCCCGACCGCTGCACCTCGACCTCCCTTCGTCGGCGGACGCCCGGGCGGCGCTGGCCCTGCGGCTCGGCATCCGGCGCCTGGCCGCCGAACCCGAGGCGGCCGGGGAGATCATCGTCCGGTGCGGGCGCCTGCCCCTCGCCCTGGCCGCCGTCGCCGCCCGCGCCGCCGGCCGCCGGGACTTCCCGCTGGCCGCCCTGGCCGTCGAACTCGCCGCCGACCGAGGGGGCCTGGACGCCTTCTCCGGGGCCCCGGGCACCCCCGACGTCCGCACCGCGTTCGCCGCCTCCCACCGCTCGCTCAACCCGCCCGCCGCCCACCTGTTCCGGCTGCTCGGACGGCACACCGGACCGGACCTCACCCCCACGGCCGCCGCCGCACTCGCCGACCTGCCGCCCCGCGCGGCCCGCATCCTCCTCGGCGAACTGTCCGAGGCCCACCTCATCACCGAGGTCGCCCCCGGCCGCTACGTCCTCCACGAACTGCTGCACGCCTTCGCGACGGAACTCGCGGACGAGGCCGAGCCGGTGGCCGGCCCCGGCACCACCCCCGCGCCGTGAAACGGTGGAGCCGTCGTCGTCACTCCGGTGTCACTCTTTTTGCACATCCGCCGACCTACGCTCCGGGCGAGGCGGACGATCCGGTCGTCCCCCTCGCACCAGCGGCGAGTGAAGGAGACGGCGGATGACGGCGACGACCGGTATCGAGGTGGACGGCGATCACCCGGGCGCGGCGCGGCCGGACGTGGCGCGGCTGCGGGCCATGGGGCTCGACATCCTCGTCACGGCGGCGGGGCCCGCCCGGCTGCCCCGTGAGCGTGCCCCGCACGGGCAGCCGGTCATCGCCGGTGGCCCGCACCGGTGGAGCGCCCGGGACCGCGGCGAGTTCCTCTTCGTGGGCCTACGCGGCGGCGGCCCCGCCTTACTGCAGGAACCCTCCGTGGACGGGGTGCTCGCCCCGGGCGACATCTGCTTCTACGACGCGCACCGACCGCCCTCGCTCGACCTCCCCGAGCAGGCCCGCACCAAGACGTTCCTGCTCTCCCGCGACCTGCTGGGCCTCGCGGACCGCGACCTGCACCGGATCACCGGCGTCCCCGTCAGCCGCGACTCCCGGATGGGCTCGCTGCTCTCGCCGTTCCTCTCCGACCTCGCCGACACGGCCGTGACGGCGCGGTCCGCGGTCGCCGACATGCTCGCCTGGAACGCCGTCAACCTGCTCGCCACCCTGGCCGCCGAGCACCTGCGGGAACAGGGCAGGCCCGCCGACGACCGGTCGTCGACGGTGTCCAGGATCCTGCGGTTCATCGACCTCAACCTGGGTGACGCGGACCTGTCCCCCGACCGGATCGCCCGCGCCCATCACATCTCGGTGCGCTACCTGCACAAACTGTTCGCGGACGAGGGCACCACGGTCGGCCGGCGGATCCTGCAGCGCCGCCTGGAGGAGTGCCGGCGCGAGCTGGCCGACCGCTCCCGCGGTACCCGGACCATCGCGGCCGTCGCGGGCCGCTGGGGATTCGCCAGCGCCACCCACTTCAGCCGCGTCTTCCGGGCCACGTACGGCCTGACCCCGCGCGAGTGGCGGGACTCGGCGGCGCAGCACGTCCGGTAGCGGCGGACCGGGGGGCCGGGCCCGGGCCCCCCGGAGACGGACGCGAGCGCGGCAGTGCGCTGTCGGTACACCGTCCGTACGCTGACGGGCAATTGCCGCGTACCCGGCGGATCTACGGTGGCGTTCGGCGGCTCCGGAGCACGTTTTTTCGGCGAAATCCGGTCCGTCCGCCGGACCTTCCGGCACTTCCCGAATGTGCGAGGAGAATGCGATGTCCGACGCCGCAGCACCGGTCCAGCCGGTCCTGGAGTTCGCCGCAGCGGAGTTCGCGCGAGCGACCGCCAATCCCCCCTACCTGTTCGACCTGCCGCCCGCCGAGGGCCGCAAGGCGGTCGACGAGGTGCAGTCCGGCGACATCGAGAAGCCGGCCGTCGACGAGGAGTGGGTCACGGTCTCCGGCGGTCCGACCGGCAGCGTCCGGGCCCGGATCGTCAAGCCCGCCGGCGCCACCGGCACCCTTCCGGTCATCTTCTACATCCACGGCGCCGGCTGGGTGTTCGGCAACGCCCACACCCATGACCGCCTGGTGCGCGAGCTGGCCGTGGGCGCGGACGCCGCGGTCGTCTTCCCCGAGTACGACCTGTCGCCGGAGGCCCGCTACCCGGTCGCCGTCGAGCAGAACTACACGGCGGCCCGGTGGGTCGTGGAGCAGGGCGCGGCCAAGGGCCTGGACGGCTCCCGGCTGGCCGTGGCCGGCGACTCCGTCGGCGGCAACATGACCGCCGCCCTCACCCTGATGGCCAAGGAGCGCGGCGGCCCCGCGCTGGTGCAGCAGGTGCTGTTCTACCCGGTCACGGACGCCGCCTTCGACACCCCCTCCTACCACCAGTTCGCCACCGGCTACTTCCTGCGCCGCGACGGCATGCAGTGGTTCTGGGACCAGTACACGACCGACGAGGCGGAGCGCGCACAGATCACCGCGTCCCCGCTGCGCGCCACCGTCGAGCAGCTCGCGGACCTGCCGCCCGCCCTGGTCATCACCGGTGAGGCCGACGTGCTGCGCGACGAGGGCGAGGCCTACGCCAACAAGCTGCGGGAGGCCGGCGTGCCCGTCACCGCCGTCCGCTTCCAGGGCATCATCCACGACTTCGTGATGCTCGACGCCCTGCGCGGCACCCACGCCGCCCAGGCCGCCATCACCCTGGCCGTCGGCACGCTGCGCGCCGCCCTGCACACCGCCTGAGCACGAGGGACACCACCGACATGAGCGCTTCCACTCCCACCGTCGTCCTCGTCCACGGGGCATTCGCCGACGCCACCTCCTGGTCCGGGGTGATCGAGGAACTCCAGCGCGAGGGCATCCCCGTCGTCGCCCCGCCCAACCCCCTGCGCGGCCTCGCCTCGGACGCCGCCTACATCGCCTCCGTGGCCGCCCAGATCGACGGCCCCGTGGTGCTGGTCGGCCACTCCTACGGCGGTGCGCTGATCACCGTGGCCGGGGTCACCGAGAACGTCGTCGGCCTGGTCTTCGTGGCCGCCTACGTCCTGGAGCAGGGCGAGAGCCTCGGTGAGCTCCAGGGCCGCTTCCCGCTCTCGCCGCTCGTCGGCAGCCTGAAGCAGTGGACGTACCCCGTCCCCGGCGGCGAGGACGCGGTGGAGGTCACCATCGCCGCGGACGCCTTCCCGTCGGTGTTCGCCGCCGACGTGGACCCCGAGGTCACCAAGGTGCTGGCGGTGGCGCAACGCCCGCTGGCCGCCGCGGCCTTCGACGAGACCGCCTCCGCCGCCGCGTGGCGGACCCGGCCCTCCTGGGCCCTGGTCGCCGGCGCGGACGAGGCGATCAACCCCGACGTGGAGCGCTACGGCGCGCAGCGCGCCGGCGCGACCGTCGTCGAACTGCCGGGCGCCTCGCACGCGGTCGCCGTCTCCCAGCCCAAGGAGGTCGCCGCGCTGATCCGCGACGCGGTCCGCGCGACGAGCTGAGGTGCCGCCGCGCTGACGAGCTGACGAGCTCGACCGGTCCACGGACCTCGCCCTCCCGCCCGTGCGGGAGGGCGAGGTCCGCACGCATGCCCCGGGGAAGTCCGGTGTCCCACGTCCTCTCCACGGCGCCGCTCGCCGCCCCCCCGACCGGGCGGAGCGCCGACACGAGGCGGTGTCCCGTGCCTTCGTGCCGCTCGACGTCACCCTGCGGGAGAGGGAACCGGTGCCCGGCCGCATCGCCGGCCGGCGCCTGGGCGCGCTGCGGATCGTGCAGGTGGTGGTGGCGGTCCCCGGACGGTGACCCGCCGCAGCCGTCCACGTCATGCGCCACCTCTCCGACCCCGCCCTGTCCCCGGTCGGGACAGTGGCAGTACAGACGGGACCCCGGACGCGCGGAGCACCACCGTCGGCACATGACCGCCCCCAGGACACCCGGCGTTGCGTGATATATACATCCTCCATATCTGCTGCACCGTCTCTTCACATGCTCCTGGGGGGAGTTCCATGCCGGAACACGGAACACGGCCGCGTGCGCAACGAGTCGGGGGAGCGCACCGCCCGTGAGTACTCCTGGCGCGGTCGGGCGGGTCCAGCCGGCCCGGCCCGGCGACCCCGCCCGCATAGGCCCGTACCGGATCATCGGCCGCCTCGGCTCCGGCGGCATGGGCACGGTCCACGCCGGCCTCACCGCCGACGGGCTCAGAATCGCGGTCAAGGTGATCCATCCCGCGCAGGCCCAGGACCCGGAGTTCCGGGCCCGGTTCCGCCGCGAGGTGCAACTCTCCGCCCGGGTGCAGGGCCCGTGCCTGGTGCCTCTGCTCGCCGCCGACCCCGAGGCCGCCGCCCCCTGGCTGGCGACGGCGTACGCCCCCGGTCCCACCCTCGACCGGCACCTCGCCGAGCACGGCCCCCTCGACGGCGGCACCCTGTACGCCTTCGCCACAGGCACGGCCCAGGCGCTGGCCGCCATCCACGAGGCCGGTGTGGTGCACCGGGACGTGAAGCCGCAGAACGTCATCCTCACGCCCGCCGGACCGCGCGTGCTGGACTTCGGCATCGCCCACGCCGCCGACGGCACCAGCGTGACGCGGACCGGTGTCATCACCGGCACCCCGGGCTGGATCAGCCCCGAGTACTACCGCCACGGCACCGCCGGGCCCGCGGGCGACCTCTTCGCCTGGGGCGCACTGGTCGCCTACGCCGCCACGGGCCGGCTCCCGTTCGGCGCCGGCGCACCGGACGCGGTCGCGTTCCGTGTCCTGTCGGGCGAGCCCGATCTGGACGGGCTGCCGCCGGAGCTGCGGGAGATCGTGGAGACGGCCCTCGCCAAGGACCCCGCCGACCGTATGTCCGCCGCGGCGGCGGGGGAGAGGTGCGCGCGGCTGCTCGCGGCGCAGGCCACCCAGGTCACCGGCAGTGCACCGACCTACGAGCCCACCCGCGTCGCTGAGGCGGTCATGGCCCAGTGGGAGGTGCCCACCCCGGACGACCCTCGCTGGCACGCCCCGGCGCGGGCGTCCCGCCGGCGCACCGTCGCGGTGGTCCTCGTCGCCGCGGCGATGGCCGGGGCTCTCGTGGGCACGGTGATCGCCCTCCCCGGCACCGGCGGCGGGCACCCCCGGGCCGGTGGCGCCACGAACCCGGCCACGGCGTCCCCGGCCGGGCAGGCGTCCGCCGCCGTGCGGCACACCAGGTCCGCCGCTCCCGGCGGGACGACCGAGCCGGCGGTCGATCCGCGCCGGGCACCGGTCCCCAGCGACCCGCTCGCCGGAGTGGCCCACCCCGCCTTCACCCGGGCCGGTGACGAGACCCAGCCCACCGACGCCGAGTGGAGATCCAGCACGATGGCGGCCACGGCGGCCGAGACGGACGTCGCCAAGGCCGTCCAGGACGGCATGAAGGCCATGCTCGCCACCAAGAACCTGGCCTTCATGGAGCCCACGGTCACATTCAGCAGGAGTGCGCAGACGCTGGTGGTGACCGGCGGCCCGGTCTCCCAGCTTCCCGAGGAGCAGCAGGAGGTGTTCCGTCGCAGCGGGGAGATGGCGGCCTGCACCACGCTGGGCCGCCGGCTCGCGAACGACCCCACCGGCTGGCCCTACGGCCGCTACTCCGTCTACTGGAAGGACTCGGACACCGATCCGCAGGCGAACATCCTCGGCTTCGGCGAGGCCACCGACGGCTGCTACACCATGACCGCCGGGCAGTGGCAGGGAGACGAGTCCGGCATGGCTACCGCCGAGATACCGAGCAGCGACAAGGCGGAGATCCGCGTCGCCGACGCCACGGACAAGGCCATCACCGCCGCCTGGAAAATCCGGGCCGGCGAAGGCGGCGGCGTGGACTCCTCCGCCGCCGACAACGAGATCAGCCTGGGCTTCGACCCGGTGGAGAAGGCCGCCTACATCTGGACCTACGACTCCAACGCCCAGTTGGTCGGTCGCGCCCAGCGGGCCAACTTCCAGGACGTCGCCACCAGAACCACCTGCCGCAAGCTGCTGGCCGAGTACGGCGCCGACAAGACGTGGCAGTACACCCGCTGGTCCGTAGCGGTGTTCGAGGGCAACAGCGGCGTACCGGAGTTCACGGGCTCGGGCGACTGCATGCGGTGAGGTGCGCTCGGGGCGGGGGCAGTGGTGGGGGCGCGGCCCGTGGACGCAATAATCTGCACGGCGCAGCGAAAATGTGACTATGCTGCTGCGCAACGCAGTCAATGCGTGGCGCAATCTCATGCCGCGCCCCCTTCCTCATGCCCCGAGTCACCTCAGGAGTCCTCATGCCCACAGTCGTCGTCACCGGTGCCACTGGCGCCCAGGGCGGTGCCACCGCCCGCGCCCTGCTCGCCGCAGGTCACCGGGTCCGCGCGCTCACCCGCACCCCCGACGCACCGGCCGCCCAGGACCTGCGCCGGCTCGGCGCCGAGATCCGGTACGCCGACTTCGGCGACCCGCCCTCCCTCGACACCGCCCTCGCGGACGCCGACTCCCTCTTCGCGGTGACCACACCGTTCGGCACGGACACGGCGACCGAGGTCCGCCAGGGCAGGGCCCTGCTGGACGCGGCCGCCGCCGCCCGCATAGGCCACATCGTGTTCACCTCCGCCGCGCACGCCGACCGCGGCACCGGTATCCCGCACTACGACAGCAAGGCCGAGATCGAACGCCACCTGCGTGCGACGGGCGTCCCCTGGACGGTCATCGCCCCCGCGGCCTTCATGGACAACTTCGCGGGCGGCTGGAGTCTGCAGAGCCTGCGCGGGCACGCCTTCGCCTGGCCCATGCCGTCCGACACGCCCCTGACCCTCATCCCCGCCGCCGACATCGGCGCCTTCGCGGCCCTGGTACTAGCAAGCCCGGCCGATTTCACCGGCCGCCGCATCGACATCGCCTCCGACTCGCTCACCCCAGCGGGAATCGCCGCCGCCCTGTCTGCCGCCGCCCACCGCACCATCAGGCACCAGGTGGTTCCCCTGGCCCGCGTCCGCACCCATTCGGAAGACCTGGCGGCGATGTTCGCCTACTTCGCCACCACCGGCCTCGACGTCGACGTGGCCGGCCTGCGCCGCGCCCACCCCGAGGTGCGCTGGCACACCTTCGCCGACTGGGCCGCGACCCGGGACTGGCCCGCCCTGCTCGCCCCGGCCCCGGCGGAACCCACGTCCGCGTGAGGTTCCAGGGCCCGCCGCGAAAGTGGCCCTAGTCGCGCCGCTCCCGGTCCTCGGACTCGGAGTCCTTCCCCCGGGACTCTCCGGGCTCTCCGGGCTCTCCGGGCTCTCCGGACGCCCCGGACTCCCCGAGCTCTCCGGACTCCCCGGGTCCACCGGGCTCCTCGTGGGACGGCATCCAGTGGTGCTCCACGAACCAGCGGCCGAAAAGTGCGCCGCCGTAGACCACGAACCCCACGCCGATCAGCCAGGACTCCACCACGAGCACGGTCCCGACCGCGCCGTAGTTCAGGGCGTTGGTGACGATGAGCGGGGTGAAGACCAGGTAGGAGAAACCCCTGAGGCCGGCCAGCCCCGCGACGGTGGCGAGGGCGCCGGGCAGCAGGGTCCGCCAGTGCACCTGGCCACCGAGCAGGAAACGCTGCCCCCACCAGAAGAACAGCACCGTGCTCACCAGGGACACCACGATCCGCTGCGTCCCGTGCAGGGCGGTACGGGTCTGCACCTCCTGGTAGAGGTACGCGGTGAGCACGGTCAGCCAGGTCACCTGCCGCCAGACCCGGTGCCAGGGACCGGACGCCAGGCTCCAGATCCGCTCGTAGCCGTTCTGCACACTGCCCGCGAAGGACACCCCGAATACCGCGAGCAGGACCAGGCTCAACACACTGGTGGTGCCGATGACCTTGCGGGGCGGGCTGATGATGCCGGTCAGCGCGTCCGCCGACTGCCCGGACAGCCCCATGCCGTCGGTGAGCCAGGAGGCGAACCCTCCGCGCACCAGCGGATCGGCGGCGGCGACCACGATCAGCAGCGGCGCGAGCGTGACCAGGGCCAGCGTGGCGAAGCCCATGGCCCGGTGCAGCAGCTCCAGATCACAGCCACGCCTCAGCAGGGCGTGCACGCCGAGCCACTCCCATGCGCGGCGGAGGCCGCGCCGCCACTGCCTCACGGGTCCCTCCCGTGCTCGCCGCACCGAATCTCGACGCCGACGATCGCGCGCCGACACAGCGCCGGGCGACCCTCGACGAGTCCCTGGTGCCATGATCGGACCAAAGCCCCCGACCTGCGCGGCCGGACATGCCGAGAACCGTCCGGCCCACCGGACCGGCCCACCGGACCGGCCTGAACGGGACTGAGGCCGCATGGCGGAGGGGCGCACCTCGGAGAGCGCACGGCAGCCCGGCCGCCGGCCTCTCGCCGGGTCCCCGCCGCCGACCGGACCCGGCGGTCCTGCGTCGCGCCCGGTTCAGCCGGCGCGCAACGCCGTTCCGGCCCGTCGGACGCGCCACTCCTCCAGCACGTCCCGCTGCCGCTCGGCCCGTTCGATCAGGGAGTCGAGCTGCCGGACGTCCAGCCGCCCCTCGGCAGGGGTGAGGCAGCGCAGCGTCCGCCACCCGGCCGCCTTGCCCTCCACACCGAGGCGCAGCGCCTCCAGCTCCACGACCGTGCTGAGCGGGGAGCGCCGAACCAGGCGGCCGTTGCCCTTCAGCCGCCCCAGCTTCTCCGCCGCCCAGCCCGCGCACACCTTGTAGCGGCGCACGGGGACGCCGAGGGCGCGCATGATGCCGAGCAGCGCCGCCCGGTCCCGGACGATCTCCGCGCCGACGGGACCGAGCGCGTCGGCGAGCTCCCGGTCGCCGCTGGAGCGTGTGAGACGGCAGACTCGTGCCGTGGCCGCGGTGGCGCCGGCCAGATGGTCGTTGAGGTAGATGCCGAGCAGGTTCAGGTCGGTGCCGGTGCCGGTGCCGGTGCGGGTGCCGGTGCGTGTGCGGGTGCTGGTGCCGGTGTTCGGTGGCCGCTGTGCGCCGGGGCGCAGTGGGTCCTCCATGACGTGCCGCCTTCGTCCGTCTCTCCGGGTGGCGGAGCCGGTGCCCCGCCGACTGCCGCTGCGGGTACCCCTCGCCCGGCCGCCCGCACCGTCACCGAGTACGGCTCTCGCGCGCCGGCAGGACGGTGGTGGTCACCCGGACCAGGGACGGCCGGCGGGGCGTCGAGCCGAAGCCGAAGCGCACCGGTGGGACGACGGTCGCCAGCGTGCCGAGGTCCCGGCCCTCGAACCGGGCCGTCGCGGCGGTCACGGGGCGCAGATCACGCGCGCCGTAGTACTCGCGCCGGTCCCCGACCGCGCTTCCCCGCGTCCGCACGCCCATCAGCAGGCGGGCCGGCGGGTCCGTCACGGCGGTCCAGGCCGGGCGTGCGGCCAGCGACCCCGGTACGGCGCTGAGCAGTAGCCCCGCGAGGCCGCGCCGCCCGACGGCGAACCGAAGTCGCAGCAGCTCCCCGGCGTCGACGCTCCAGCCGTCCGGGCTCACGCGCACCCGTACGGGGACGACCCGCACCTCGTCGAAGACGTAGGTCTCGCCGACGAAGCGTGCCGTCTGCGCAGTCGGTGCCAGCAGCAGCCGGTGGCCGTCGGCCCGTTCCACCATCAGGTCGCTGAACCCGCCGAACGGCGAGCGGACCCAGTGCCCCAGCACCAGACGGGTGCCGGACGTGGTGCCGACACCGGCGATCCAGCCGTCGAACCGCAGCGGACCGCACCCCGGGGAGGCCGGGCCGGGGCGGTTCATCGGGCCACGGCGGGCCGGGCCCGCGGCCGGCCCGCGCGGTCGTGGACGCGTCCCACCGGACGCGAGCCGCCCATGCGCACCCGCCGGACCCCGTCCGAGAAGTGCGCCAACGGCGTCGTGCCGGGCGGCGGCAGACCCACCGCGCGGGTCAGGGTCTCCCGCAGGAAGTCGACACGGGCGGCGCGCAGCGCCCATGGCTCGTGCTCGATGGGCGACTCCCAGAGGACGCCGAACCGACGGGTGTAGGCCCGCCAGCGGGACGTCAGCCACACGTCCCGGGGTGTGGGCCGCACCGGTTCACCGGGCCGCACCGTCAGGTGGTACGAGGGCCCGGCGCCCCAGCGGTAGCCGCTGTAGGTCACCACCCCGGCCCGCCGCGACACGGCGAGCCGGCCCAGGTGGTACGGGGCGCCGATCGCGCGGACGGCGAGCATCAGGGGGGAGCCGACCTCCAGGGACAGGAACCACACCCCGTCCCGTCCGTCCGGACCTCGCACGTAGGTGCGCAGATTGGTCTCCGGGAAGGAGGGCAGACCGGGCACGGCCGCCGGGAGGCCGAGCGGGCGCACACCGGCCATGACGAACGGCGTGAGGCTCACCCACGCGGCTCCGTCGTACGTGTCCACCGTCAGACCGTCCGGCAGCAGGCGCCGCACCCGGTCCGGGGGTACGGCCCAGTGCACGAACGTCTGGGTCAGCCAGCCGGCGCGCAGCGCGGGCAGATACACGCGCTGGTCCGGCCCGTACGAGACCACGCGCACCGACTGCCCTGGGCGCCCGCCGCGAAACCCGACACGCCGCCGAGGGGCGGGCGGCCGGCGCCGGCAGGCAGGCGCGCGCGGGGGCTGGAGGGGCGGACGGCCGGTGCGACGGCCGGCCGGCGGGGGCCGGCGTCGGCACCGGACCGTGGCGTCGCCCGCCCGGGAAGGCGGAGCCTCGGTCAGACCGTGCCGCTGGACGCGATCGTGACCTTGGCGCTCGGCGAACCGCTCCGGCTGCCGAGGCCCTCGATGCGGTCGACGATCTCCGAGCCCTCGACGACCTCGCCGAAGACGACGTGCTTGCCGTCGAGCCAGTCCGTCACAACCGTGGTGATGAAGAACTGCGAGCCGTTGGTGTTCGGGCCGGCGTTCGCCATGCTGAGCAGGTAGGGACGGTCGTGCTTGAGCGAGAAGTTCTCGTCGGCGAACTTCTCGCCGTAGATGCTCTTGCCACCGGTGCCGTTGCCCCGGGTGAAGTCGCCACCCTGCAGCATGAACTGCGGGATGATCCGGTGGAAGGAGGAACCGGCGTAACCGAAGCCGTGCTCGCCGGTGGCCAGCTCACGGAAGTTCTTGGCCGTCTTGGGCACGGCGTCGTCGAAAAGCTTGAAGACGATCCGGCCGGCCGGCTCGTCGTTGATCGTGATGTCGAAGTACACGTTGTCACTCATGGCGATCAACTTACCGTCGAGCGGTGCCACGACGTGCGGAAGGGTCCCCCTGGGCGGCTGGTGTCGCCTCCCTGACCGTACACCCGCGACGCGAGGGAGCCTTTGTTGACCGACGGCCGGCAGTGGGACGAAACCCTGTTCGCGGGGGCCGCCACGCACTACGAGCGCGGCAGGCTGCCGTACGCCCCCGGCCTGGTGCCGCTGCTCACCGACGTGCTCGGACTCGACGGGACCGGGCGGCTCCTCGACGTGGGATGCGGGCCCGGCACCCTGACGCTGCCCCTGGCACCCCTGGTCGCCGAGGCCGTCGGTGTGGACCCAGACCCCGGCATGATCGCGGAAGCGGTGCGCCGCACGGCAGGCGGGGCGGCGGCCGCACGGCCGCGCTGGGTGCGGCTGCGGGCCGAGGAACTTCCGGCCGGCTCGGCACGTTCACCGTGTCCGTCTTCGCCCAGTCCTTCCACTGGATGGACCGCGACCTGGTGGCCCGCACCGTACACGGCACGCTGCGGCCCGGCGGAGCGCTGGTGCACGTCTCCGACCTGAAGGGCGAGCGGCGCGACACCGCCGGACTGCCGTACCCGGCCGTGCCGTACGGCGCCGTAGGAGACCTGGTCAGGGCCTACCTTGGGCCGGTCCGCCGCGCCGGGCGCGGAGTGCTGCCCCACGGCACACCGGACGGCGAGGCCGCCGTGCTCGCCGGGGCTGGTTTCCTCGGCCCTGAACGGCACGTCGTCCCCGGCGGGCGCGCCCTGACACGCGACGAGGACACCGTCGTCGACGGGGTCTTCTCGATGTCCTGGTCGGCGCCCGGCCTGTTCGGCCCGCACCGCGCGGCCTTCGAGACCGACCTGCGCCGAACGCTGCGCGGGTACTCCCC
The DNA here is from genome assembly GCF_036815105.1 of Streptomyces sp. IBSBF 3136. Lineage (NCBI taxonomy): Bacteria > Bacillati > Actinomycetota > Actinomycetes > Kitasatosporales > Streptomycetaceae > Streptomyces > Streptomyces sp. IBSBF 3136. The sequence continues at coordinate 94 of NZ_JAJSZC010000191.1, read as the reverse complement.
GACGGGCCGCTTCAGCGAACGCGCGCCCAGCACGGAGGTGTTCCTGTGGCGCAAGGAGGACGGTCGGTGAGGGCGGGTGAGGGGCGGCTGAGGG
>NZ_JAJSZC010000190.1:11954-15586 GCF_036815105.1 Streptomyces sp. IBSBF 3136 | reverse complement strand
ACCGGGGACGAAACAGGGGGAGGGTGCCGTGCCCAGGCGTGAGCGGGTCATGCGCATGTCGGTGGAGCTGCCGCTGTGGCGTGCGCTCGCCGGGTACCGGGTGCTGACGATGCTGTACGCCGTCGGCCTGTTCGCCACCGCGTACGACCAGTTCGTCCGCCCCTGGACAGCCGTCGCCTACTACGCCGTCCTGTGCGTGTGGACCCTCGCCACCCTGCCCAGGGTGGCGAGCGCGGCGAGCTGCACCCGGCGCTTCCTCGCCGCCGACCTGGCCGTCGCGGTCACCGGCATCCTGCTCACCCCGCTCGCAGACAGCCACGAGCGGATCGCGGGCGGCGGCCCGACGCTGCCATCTATATGGACGGCCGGCTCGGTGCTGGCCTTCGCCCTCAAGGGCGGCTGGCGCTGGGCGGCCGCGGCCTCCACGGCCGTCGCCGCGGCCAATCTGGCCGAGCGCGGCAGCCCGGCCCGGGACACCGTGCACAACGTGATCCTGGTCTGGGTGGCCTCCATCGCCATCGGCTACGTCGTGGAGGTCGCCCGCGCCTCCGAGCGCACCCTCGCCCGCGCCCTGGAGATCGAGGCCGCCACCAGGGAACGGGAGCGGCTGGCCCGGGACATCCACGACGGCGTCCTCCAGGTGCTGGCCATGGTGCAGCGGCGCGGCGCGGTCATCGGCGGCGAGGCGGCCGATCTCGGACGCCTCGCCGGCGAGCAGGAGGTGGCGCTGCGCACCCTGGTCTCCGGCGGGCTGCTGCCGGTCTCCCGGGTCTCGGAGGACGCGGCCGCCGGAGCCGTCGTACGCGCCGTGGAGGAACCGGACGACGAAGGACCGGTCGACCTGCGCTCCCTGCTCGCCCCGTTCGCGGCCGCCCGGGTCAGCCTCGCCGAGCCCGGAGCCCCGGTGCCGCTGCCGCGCGCGGCGGCGCGGGAACTGGCCGCGGCCGTCGGGGCGGCCCTGGACAACGTGCGCGCGCACGCCGGTCCGGACGCCCGGGCGTGGATCCTGGTCGAGGACGAGCCCGACGGGATCGTGGTCACCGTCCGCGACGACGGCCCCGGCATCGCCGAGGGCCGGCTCGCCCAGGCCGAGGGCGAGGGCCGGCTCGGCGTGGCCCAGTCGATCCGGGGGCGCCTGCGCGACCTCGGCGGCAGCGCGGAACTGATCTCGGTCCCCGGGCAGGGCACCGAGGTCGAGTTGAAGGTACCGAAGGGCGCCGTACGGGCGCGGGGGAAGGCGGAGAAGCGATGACACAGCGGCAGGACCCGACGCAGGACCCGATCCGGGTCATGGTGGTCGACGACCACCCCATGTGGCGGGACGCGGTCGCCCGTGACCTGGCCGAGTCCGGCTTCGAGGTGGTCGCCACCGCCGGGGACGGCGAACAGGCGGTCCGCCGGGCCAAGGCGGTCGCCCCCGACGTCCTGGTGCTCGACCTCAACCTGCCCGCCAAGCCCGGCGTCCAGGTGTGCAAGGAACTGGTCGCCCACGACCCCGCGCTCCGGGTCCTCGTCCTGTCCGCGAGCGGCGAGCACGCCGACGTGCTGGAGGCGGTGAAGTCCGGCGCGACCGGCTACCTGCTGAAGTCCGCCTCGACCGGGGACCTGCTGGACGCCGTGCGCCGCACCGCCGTAGGCGACCCGGTGTTCACGCCGGGCCTCGCCGGGCTGGTGCTCGGCGAGTACCGCCGGCTGGCCTCCGAGCCCGCGCCCGCCCCGGACGCCGACGCGCCGGGGGCGCCCCGGCTGACCGAGCGGGAGACGGAGGTGCTGCGCCTGGTGGCCAAGGGCCTGAGCTACAAGCAGATCGCCGAACGCCTGGTGATCTCCCACCGCACGGTGCAGAACCACGTCCAGAACACCCTCGGCAAGCTCCAGTTGCACAACCGGGTGGAGCTGGTGCGGTACGCCATCGAGCGCGGACTCGACGACGCGTAGAAGCCACTGGTCAAGCGACTTCCCCGCATTTCACCGGAATCACCCTTCCCGCCTCTCGCTGTGTGACGCGAATCACCTTTACCGTGACTGACTGTCAGGCAACCGCGGCGAAGGGACATTTCCATGCGGGTCGGAGTACTGACCGGAGGCGGCGACTGCCCCGGGCTCAACGCCGTCATCCGGGGCGTCGTCCGTAAGGGCGTGCAGGAGTACGGATACGACTTCGTCGGCTTCCGGGACGGCTGGCGCGGACCTCTCGAAGGCGACACCGTGCGCCTCGACATCCCCGCGGTGCGCGGCATCCTGCCCCGCGGCGGCACCATCCTCGGCTCCTCGCGGACCAACCCCCTCAAGCGGGAGGGCGGCATCCGCCGGATCAAGGACAACCTGGCCAAGCTGGAGGTCGAGGCGCTCGTGGCGATCGGCGGCGAGGACACCCTCGGGGTGGCCGCCCGGCTGTCCGACGAGTACGGCGTGCCCTGCGTCGGCGTGCCCAAGACCATCGACAACGACCTGTCCGCCACCGACTACACCTTCGGCTTCGACACCGCGGTGGGCATCGCCACCGAGGCCATCGACCGCCTGCACACCACCGCCGAGTCCCACATGCGCGTCCTGGTGTGCGAGGTGATGGGCCGTCACGCCGGCTGGATCGCCCTGCACTCCGGTCTCGCCGGCGGTGCCAACGTCATCCTCATCCCCGAACAGCGCTTCGATCTCGACCAGGTGTGCGCCTGGATCACCTCCCGCTTCAAGGCCTCCTACGCCCCGATCGTCGTCGTCGCCGAGGGTGCCATGCCGAAGGACGGCGAGATGGTCCTCAAGGACGAGTCGCTGGACTCCTTCGGCCATGTGCGGCTGTCCGGGGTGGGCGAGTGGCTGGCCAAGGAGATCGAGAAACGGACCGGCAAGGAGGCCCGCACCACGGTCCTCGGGCACATCCAGCGCGGCGGCACCCCGAGCGCCTTCGACCGCTGGCTCGCCACCCGCTTCGGACTGCACGCCGTCGACTGCGTGCGCGACGGCGACTTCGGCAAGATGGTCGCCCTGCGCGGCACCGACATCGTCCGCGTCCCGATCGCCGAGGCCACGGCCAGGCTGAAGACCGTCGACCCGAAGCTCTACGAAGAGGTCGGCGTCTTCTTCGGCTGACCGCGGCCGCGCAAGGCTAGACGGTCGTACGGCGCAGCTGCTCCATCAGCTCCCGTACGACCGCCGCCCCGTTCAGCGTCAGCACCGACTCGGGGTGGAACTGCACCCCGGCGAAGCCGGGCCCCCGGACCGCGTGCACCTCGCCGTTCCCGGCCCGGCTCACCTCGATCCCGCGCGCGGCCAGTCGGGCCGCCGCCTCCGCGTCGCAGCGCGCCACGAAGCTGTTGTAGAAGCCGACGGTCTCGCTCCGCCCGAACAGGTCGATCTCCGTCTGCGCGCCCTGGTACGGCACCTCCTTGCGGACGATCTCCAGACCCAGCTCCGCCGCGAGCAGCTCGTGCCCGAGGCAGACGCCCAGCACCCCGCGCCGGTGCCCGCGGACCACCTCGGCGGCGAGGTCCCGCAGGAACCGCATCCTGGGGTCGGCGAGATCCAAGGGGTCCCCGGGGCCCGGCCCGAGGACGACCGGACCCTCGTGCGCGAGGACGTCCTCGCGCAGCCCGGGCTCGGCGTACCCCCCGACGGTGACCTCCAGCCCGGTG